>DATHJB010000093.1 GCA_035316325.1 Acidimicrobiales bacterium | reverse complement strand
CCGGCCTGCACCACCCGGAAGTCGTGGGAGCCGACGGCGTCGACGATCATCGTCCCCATCCCCGGCAGGTTGAAGATCGTCTCCACGATGACCGTGCCGCCGATGAGCCGGCCCAACGCGACGCCGGCCACCGTGACCAGGGAGAACGACGACGGACGCAGCGCGTCGCTCACCAGGATCCGCCACACCGGCATGCCCTTGGCCTTGGCCGACAGGATGAAGTCGTCCTGCAGCGTGGAGATCAGGTCGCTGCGCAGCAGCCGCATGAACACGGCCGCCTCGGTCAGGGCCAGTGTGAGCGCCGGCAGGAACGCGTGGCGCAGGTTGGCCCCGATCCCCTCGTCGGAGGTGAGGCGCACGAACCCCTGACGCGGCAGCTCCGGCCAGTGGCCCCACAGGTACAGCGTTACGAGCAGCACCGCGAGCGCACCGCCCAGGCCCATGGCCAGGTAGCGGCTGCGGCCCTGGTCCTTCGGGTACTCCTGGGCGAGCCGCACCGTGCGGAGAGCCAGCCACGCCGTCAGCGCCAGGCCTCCTGCGGCCACCGGCCAGCGCACGACGTCGGGATGGAAGACCAGGAAGAACACCAGCAGCAGGGCGGCCAGGAAGCTCGGGGCCGAGATGAAGCCGAAGGCGACGCCGTTGACCGACCGGTCGAAGCGGTGGCCGGCCCGGTAGGCGGCGTAGAGCGCCACTGGCACGGCCAGGGCCAGCGACATCACGGTCGCCAGCGCGGCCAGCTCGAGCGTCACGGGTAACCGCGACTGGATCATCTCCCGTACGTCCTGCACCGGCGGCACCGACGACTCGCCCAGGTCGCCCCGGACGGTGTCGCCCAGCCAGGTCAGGTAGCGCTCGACCAGAGGGTCGTCCAGGCCCAGCTCGTCCCGCACCTGCGCGTACTGCTCGGGCGTCCCGTTCGGACCGACGATCACCGCTGCCGGGTCGCCGGGGATGAGCTCCAACATGAAGAAGGTCGCCAGGCTGACCAGGAACAACACGGGAACCAGGTGGATCAGCTTCTGGCCAATGATGCGCAGCACCGTCGATCACCCCCGGGCCCTTATTTAGTCAGAGTCCATATCTTTCGTCAACAAGTTACTGACGACCGCCTGATGTGGGGGTTATATTCGTACTACGTACAACTTTTCGGGGACTGGACGGGGGAGAACATGAGGGACGACCTGAGCCGTGGCCGATCTTGGATCGTCCGCGGAGCCACCTTGCTGGCGGCGCTGACGCTCGTGGCCACTGCTTGTGGCGGAGACGACGGCGGTTCCGGCGAGGGCACGGGTGCGGAGGGTGGAGGTGACGTCGATCCCGACGGCGTGCTGCGCATCCCGTACAACCTGCAGGGCGCGCCGCCGAACTTCGATCCGGCCAACCAGCGGCCGCCGTCACCGGCCACCTCGATCCAGCTCATGGTGTACGACACGCTGCTGCGGCCTACCGGCGATAACGGGGAGCTGGAACCAGGGTTGGCGAAGGCGGTGGACTACGTCGACCCGACCACGGTGAAGATCGCCCTGCAGGAGGGCGTGACGTTCACCGACGGCACGCCCTTCGACGCCGAGGCGGTGAAGGCCGGGATCGAGTACAGCCGCGACAGCGAGAGCATGGTGCTGACCGCCGAGCGGAAGTCGATCGAGGAGATCGTCGTCGACGGTCCGCTCGAGCTGACGCTGCACCTGAGCGAGCCGGTCGCGGGTGAGATCGTCAACATGATGGCCTACGGCGACTTCCTGATCCCGTCGCCCAAGGCCCTGGCCGACGGTGTCGATCTGGAGACGAACCCGGTGGGAGCGGGCCCCTTCGAGCTCGAGGACTACGAGCAGGGCGAGAAGATCACCCTGGTGAAGAACGAGGACTACTTCCAGGCCGATGACATCCGCCTGGCGGGCGTCGAGTGGGTGAACGTCGCCCCCGGTGAGTCCCTGGTCAACGCCCTGCGCAGCGGTGCCGTCGACGTCGGCGAGATGGTGCCCCACCAGACCGCCACGCAGCTCGAGGGGACGGGCGTCGAGGTGGAGCTGGACATCGGTGACAACGTGATGATGTGGGGGCAGGTCTGCAAGAGCCGGCCGCCGTTCGACGACGTGCGGGTGCGCCAGGCGCTCAACCACGGGCTCGATCGCGACGCCCTGAACGACGCGGTGTTCGGCGGGGAAGGAGCGCCGATGTGGGGCTTCTGGACCGACGACGGTGAGTTGTACGACCCCGCGTTGGAGGACTACTTCGAGTACGACCCGGAGCGGGCGCGGGACCTGTTGGCCGAGGCCGGCCAGGAGGATCTGTCGTTCGACATGTTCTTCTCGCCGGGCGTGAGCGACCGCGCCGCCGAGGTGGTGCAGGCCCAGTGGTCGGAGATCGGGGTCACGGCGAACCTGAAGCCCCTCACCAACACCCAGGACTTCTTCCCGGATGCCCAGGGTGCACCCATGTTCTTCTTCCCGCTCGAACGCGACGGCATCCAGAAGGTGGCTCGCAACCTCGTGCCGGGGAGCGTCGGCAACGTCTGCAACTGGAACGACCCGGAGCTCACCGCGGCGGTCGGTGACGTTCGGGCGGCCGAGACGGGCTCCGACGAGGCCGCCGAAGCCTGGCAACGGGTCCAGGAGCGCGCCATGGAGACGGCCGCCAGCATCTTCGGGGTATTCGGCGTGCGCGCCCGGGTGTGGAACCCGGACAGGGTCGGTGACCCGAGCTTCATGCCGAACTTCCAGGGGCGCCCGACCGTCAACTTCTACGAGGCGTACATCAAGCAGTGACGGGAGCCGCGGATCACCCGGGGACGAGAGCCATGGACGTGGATCTGACCAGTGACCAGGAGCTGCTGCGCGACACGACGGCCAGGTTCATCGAAGCCGAGCTTCCGCTCGACGAGGTGCGCCGGCTGTCGGAGAGCGGCTCGAGGGTCGACGGGGAGTACCTCCGCCGGGGAGCGGAGCTGGGCTGGTTCTCGTTGCTGGTGCCCGCCGCGCAAGGGGGTGGGAGCGTCTCGGGTGAGGGCCTCGTGGATGCCGCGGTGGTGGCGGGGGAGCGGGGCCGGTTCCTGCAGCCGGGGGCGTTCGTCGCCGTCAACGTCGTCGCCCACGCGCTGGCGACGGCCGGGTCGCCCGAGCAGCGCCGGGAGGTGCTGCCGGCGCTGATGGCCGGCGCGGCGACGGCCGCGTGGGCGGTCGCGGACATCTTCGGCGAGTGGCGGCCCGACGCCGGGGTCGTCGCGGCACCGTCCGGCGACGGCTTCGTGCTCTCGGGCGCCAAGGGCCTCGTGCACGACGCCGCGGCCGCCGACTGGCTCCTGGTGGGAGCAGCCTCGAACGACGGGCCGGTCCAGGTGCTCCTGCCCAGCTCGGCGCCGGGCCTGACCGTGACCGAGCTCGACGGGCTCGACATCACCCGGCGGTTCTCCCGGGTGACCTTCGACGACGTGGTGGCCCCGGGGTCGAGCCTCGTCGGCGACCCGGCCGATGCCGTCCGGGCGTTGGACCGTCAGCTGCAGCTGGCGGCCGTGCTCACCGTCGCCGAGTCGGTCGGTGCGATGGATCGCATCTTCGGCGAGACGCTCGACTACGCCAAGAGCCGCATCGCCTTCGGGCGCCCGATCGGCTCCTTCCAGGCCGTCAAGCACCTCCTGGCCGACACCAGCCTGCTGCTCGAGGCCAGCCGGGCGGCCGCCGTCGCCGCGGCTCGATGCGTCCAGCGCGAGGGCGACGACGCCGCCGAGGTGGCGAGCATCGCCAAGGCGTTCGTGGGCGACAGCGGCATCGAGCTGGCCCAGAGCTGCCTGCAGGTGCTGGGCGGGATCGGCTTCACCTGGGAGCACGACCTGCACCTCTACCTGCGCCGGTTGACGACCGACGCGTACCTCTACGGCGAGCCCGCCTGGCACCGCGAGCGAATCTGCACGCTGTTCGAACTTTGACGGAGGACACATGGGCATCGACGTGCCGGCCGACATCGAGGCCTACCGGCTCGCGGCGGGGGAGTGGCTGGCCGCCAACCTCGAGCGTCGTGACCCCGCCCAGGGAGCGGGCCTGCGGGGGCTGGACCACAGGACGATCGAGGGCATCGCCGAGGAGCGGGCGATCCAACGGCGCCTGTACGAGAGCGGCTACGCGGGGATCACCTGGCCCGTGGAGTACGGCGGGCAGGGCCTGACCCTGGCCCATCAGCGGGCCTTCGACGAGGCGGCGGCGGGCTACCGGCTGCCCGACTTCGGCATCGCCGGCGCCACGACCATGGGCGCGTGCGCCGGCACGATGCTGGCCCACGCCTCGCCCGAGTTCCTCCGCCACCACATCCCGCGGATCCTGGCCGGCGACGAGCTGTGGGTGCAGTTCTTCTCCGAGCCGGGCGCCGGCTCCGACCTCGCCGGTGTGACCACCCGGGCCACGCGCGACGGCGACCGCTGGATCCTCAGCGGCTCGAAGGTGTGGAGCAGCGGCGCCTACTACGCCGACTACGGCATGTGCCTGGCCCGCACCGACTGGGACGTGCCCAAGCACCGGGGGCTCACGTGGTTCGCGGTGCGGATCGGCGCACCGGGGGTGACGGTCCGGCCGATCCGGGAGATCAACGGCGACGCGGAGTTCTGCCAGGAGTTCTTCGACGACGTCGAGCTCACCGACGACGACGTCATCGGCGAGGTGAACCAGGGTTGGTCCGTCGCGCAGACGATGCTGGTGTTCGAACGGGGCGCGGTCCGCTACGACGCCCCTGACGACCGCGGGCCCACGGCCCTGGCGCCGGACCTCGTGGCCCTGGCCAGGCGCCTCGGCCGCGACCAGGACCCCCACGTGCGCCAGCTCATCGCCCGAGCCCACGCCAACGACTACGTCGCCCACCAGCTGGCCCTGCGCATCGCCGGCCTGATGCGTGACGGTCGGGGCGGCGATGCCGGCGTGGCCGCCTACGGCAAGTTGGCACGAGGTGTCTTCAGAGCGCTGCGAGCGCGCATCGGCATGGAGATCGGCCGGGGCGGAGCGCTGGTGTGGGAACCGGGCGACGTCGAAGGCCAGACCGCGGCCGTCAACTACCTGAACGGCCGCCTCACGGCGATAGCCGGCGGAACCAACGAGATGCAGCGCAACGGCATCGGCGAGCGTGTCCTGGGGCTGCCCCGCGAGCCGAGCTTCGATACCGGCGTCCCGTTCCGTGAGGTCGTCCGCCGCTCCCGGGACTGGTTCGGGACTGCCCCACCGAGAGCACCAATATCATGACTGCGCCTAACTTCGGGGCTAGCGTGTCGGCGATGAGCGGCGAGGCGACGAACCAGGGGAGGGACGCGGTGCAGTTGCGTGCTGGATCACGGCTGAGGAGCGCTGTCGACACCACGGAGGTCGTGGTCGTGCGGGCGCCGGCGGAGGACGTCGAGGTCCGCTGCGGTGGCCAACCCATGGTCGCGTTGGATGCCGACGTGGCCGGCGGGACGCCCGACGCCGAGCACGCGGACGGCACCCAGCTCGGCAAGCGCTACGTCGGTCCCGGCGGCAGCTTCGAGCTGCTGTGTACGAAGGCCGGTGACGGGTCGCTCTCCGTCGGCGACGTGAGCCTGGAGCTGAAGGAAGCCAAACCGCTCCCCGCGTCCGACTGACACATGGGTGTGCCGGCTCACGCCCGGCCGGTGGGTGCCTTGGCGCGCCGTCGGCGTGGTGGGTCGACCACGAGGTTGCGGGCACCGGCCAGCAGTACCGCCGTGCGCTGGCGCAGCACGGCCTGCAGGTCGACGTCCTCGTCGAGGGTCCAGGCTCTGATGCCGTTCATGACCAGGGCCGTCAGCATGGCCGCGAGGTCCTTCGGGGGGACGTCGCGTGGCAGCTCTCCGGACTCCTGGGCGTGGGTGAACACCACGGAGAAGGCCCGCTCGAAGCTGAAGTGCTCCTGGTCGTTCTGCAGCTCGGCGTCGGGGACGCGGTAGAACTCTTGGACCGATCGGCGCACCGCGGCGCGGGGGCCTCTCTGGATGCGTCGGCCGAGTGTGGTCATGAGCTGTTCGAGGACCAGGTCGAGCGAGCGGCCACTGGCGAGTGCCTTGAGGGCGTCCTCGTAGAGCACCCTGGCCGCCAGCCAGCCCATCTCGAGCAGCACCTGCTCCTTGCGGGCGAAGTGGAAGTAGAAGGTGCCCTTGGCCACGCCGGCCCGGGCGGCGATCTCCTCGGCGGTCGTGACGTCGATCCCGGTCTCGAAGCCCCGCTCGCTCCACAGGTCGAGCGCGGCCTTGACC
The DNA here is from genome assembly GCA_035316325.1 of Acidimicrobiales bacterium. Taxonomy (NCBI): domain Bacteria; kingdom Bacillati; phylum Actinomycetota; class Acidimicrobiia; order Acidimicrobiales; species Acidimicrobiales bacterium. The sequence goes on along the minus strand of DATHJB010000093.1, from coordinate 20,223 downwards.
AGCTTCTGCCTGGTCGCCCGCGAGCGTTCCTGCGCGAGCGAGGACCGCTTAGGCCCTTCCCTCGGGGCGCTCGGCTGGTCGGCCATGCGTGCGACTCTACCGCCTTCTGACACGGCAGATTTGGGCGGCATCTAAAACCGGAGCCCACGCAATCGCGGTTCTCCTCTAAGACCTAAGCTAAGCTTCCTGAAAGGAAATCCAGATTCTGCAGCGGGTGTCGCTCGCCGAGTCTCGTGACCGCCGGAGGAGCCATGAGCAAGCTCGACTTCCCTGTCTTCGACGCCGACAACCACTTGTACGAGACCGAGGAGGCGTTCACCCGACATCTCCCGCAGAAGCACAAGGGCCTCATCAAGTACGTCCAGGTCAACGGTCGGACCAAGATCGCGGTCGACAACGTCATCAGCGACTACATCCCCAACCCGACCTTCGAGGTCGTCGCCAGGCCCGGCGCGTACGCGGACTACTTCGGTGGCAACAACCCCGAAGGCAAGTCGCTGCGCGAGCTGACCGGCGAGCCCATGCGATCCGTCGACGCCTTCCGCTCCGCCGGCCCGCGGGTCGACCTGCTCGACAGCCTGGGCCTGGACGCGGCGCTGATGTTCCCCACGCTCGCCAGCCTCCTCGAGGTCCGCCTCGCCGACGACCCGGACCTGACCTGCACCGTGGTCCATGCGTTCAACGAGTGGCTCCACGACGAGTGGACGTTCGACTACCAGGGCCGGATCTTCGCCACGCCGATCGTCAACCCGTCCGTCCCGGAGCGGGGGATCGCCGAGCTCGACTGGCTGCTCGACCGGGGAGCCAAGGTCGTGCTGCTGCGGCCGGCGCCGGTCGCCGGCCACCGCGGCACGCGCTCGCCGTTCCTGTCCGACTTCGACGCGTTCTGGGCTCGCGTCGCCGAGAGCGGGGTGTTGGTCGCCCTGCACGCGTCGGACTCCGGCTACCAGCGCTACGTCAACGACTGGGAGGGCACGAGCCGCGAGGCGCTCGCGTTCAAGCCGAACCCCTTCACCGACGCGGTGACCCCCGGGCGGGCCATCAGCGACACCATCACCTCGGCCGTCTGTCACGGGATGCTGAGCCGCTTCCCGACCGTGAAGCTGGCGAGCGTCGAGAACGGCGGGAACTGGGCCATCCCCTGCCTGAAGGCGATGGAGAAGACCTACAACAAGATGCCGAACGAGTTCCAGGAGCACCCCCGCGACGTGTTCCTGCGCAACGTGTGGATCAACCCGTTCTGGGAGGACTCCGTCGCAGACCTGGTCGACATGATGACGCCGGAGCACATCCTGTTCGGCTCCGACTACCCGCATCCGGAGGGCATGGCCGACCCCCTCCACTGGGCGGACGAGATGGGTGATCTGTTCCCGGCGACCGAGGTGCAGAAGATGATGGGCGAGAACCTGTACGGCCTGCTCGGCGTCACGCCGGGGGGAGGGTGACGAGATGGCACGAGCCGCAGAAGCCCGCGAGTGGGCGCCCGACGCACTGAGGGGGATCATCGACTCGCTGTACACGCCCTTCGGCGGCCCCGGCGGCGAACACGTCGACGAGGCGGCGCTCCGGGCACTCGTCCGTCACTGCATCGGCGCCCTGGACCACGACGGCATCTGGGTCGGTGGGCTCGTGGGGGAGTACTGGGCCCTCACGACCGAGGAGCGCAAGCGGCTCCTGGAGGTCGCGGTCGAGGAGACCCGGGCCATCAAGCCCGACGCGCTCGTCGAGGCCTGCCCGGCCAGCACGAACGTCCTGGAGACCGTCGAACTGACCCGCCACGCCGCCGGCGCCGGCGCCGACATCTGCTTCGTCATCCCGCCCTACTTCGAGGCCCGCGGCTACGAGGCGACCCGTGAGCTGCTGCGCTACGTCACCGAGCGGACCGACATGGCGCTGGGGCTGTTCAACACCCACGCCGCCGGGTGGATCCTCACGCCGGCCGAGTGCGCCCACCTCGCCGACGAGTTCCCTGCCATCTGCGCGGTGAAGAACGGCATGTTCCGGCCCAGCCACTCGGCGGCGTTGCACCGACTCGCGCCGGAGCTGGTGATCTGGGAGTGCGACATGCTCGCCTACCGGGGCGGGTTCCTCCGTCGCGGCATCACGACCGCGGGGATCCTGGGCGGCTCGGCCTACCTCTACGAGCTGCCCGACAACCGGCTCTACAGCGCCCAATGGGACCTGCTCGTGTCCGACAAGCTCTCCGAGGCCATCGACCACTGGTACGACTCCGGGCTCGACGACCTGGTCACGAGCCTCCACCAGGCGTTCGGAGCCTCCAACGTCGACGCGCCGTACACGCACTGGGGATCGGCGTTCAAGGCTGCGGCGGCCCAACTGGGCCTGCCCGTGGGCGACTATCCCCGCTCCCGCCCGCCGCAGCCACCGCTGCCCGACCCGATGAAGGCGGCGATCCGCACGGCCTACGAGACCGCCGGGCTCCTGTGACGGACGCGCCCCTCGACCCGTCGGGGCTCGTCGACGCCGAGATCGCCCCCCGCCTGGCGGACTTCCCGGCGTTCGACCTCGCCCCGGAGGACCTCCCGACCATCCGCGAGCTGGTCCCCGGGCCCGAGCCGCCGGGGGAGGGCATCGAGCGCATCGACCACGTGGTCGACGGCGGTCCGGTCGTCCTCACCGTGCACCGTCCGCTCGGGTCGGAGGGGCTGCTGCCCTGCGTGTACTGGATCCACGGCGGAGGCCTGGTCATCGGCCACCGGCACATGGACGACGACGAGCTCGAGCGCTGGTGCCGCTCGTTCGGCTGCGCCTGCGTCGCCGTCGAGTACCGCCTCGCACCGGAGCACCCGTTCCCCGCCGCGATCGACGACTGCTACACGGGTCTCCGGTGGCTGACGGACCATGCCGAGGAGCTCGGCATCGACTCCGAGCGGCTCGGCGTCGGCGGCCGCAGCGCGGGCGGTGCCCTCGCCGCGGCGCTGGCGCTGCTCGTCCGCGAGCGCTCCGGCCCGGCCCTGCGCTTCCAGGTGCTCGACTGCCCGATGCTCGACGACCGCGGGGAGACACCGTCGAGCCGGATGGCGGGCGTACCGGTCTGGAGTCGCGAGTCCAACGCCCTCGGCTGGCGGAGCTACCTGGGCGAGCGTTGCGGGGGCGACGACGTCCCGGCCAGCGCCGCCCCGGCCCGGTCCGCCGACCTGGCCGGCCTGCCCCCGGCCTTCGTCGCGGTCGGGACCTACGACGTCCTCCGCGACGAGGCGGTCGACTACGCCACCCGGCTCAACCAGGCCGGCGTGACGACGGAGCTGCACGTGTACCCGGGGGTCCCGCACGGTGGGCACCTGTTCCCCGGAGCGGCGGTGGTGGGGCGGATGGCGGACGACATCGACGCCTTCGTCGGCCGCTACGTCGCTGCCCAAAAGGCTTGACCGACCCGCAGGTAGAACGCTACTTTCCTGTCAGGCCAATAGCGACTGTCCATCGGGGGAATAAGCATGAATCTGTCACGGTCACGCGGTCGCGCGGTGGTCGGCGGGCTCCTTGCCGCCGCCGTCTTCCTCACGGCCTGCTCGAGCGACGACTCGCAGGGTGACGGGGGCTCCGACACCACGGCCCCGGCCGATCTCTCCCTGCTCGGCCCGAGTAAGCCCGCGGCGGGAGATCCCGTGAAGATCGGGTTCATCACCGACGGCCAGAGCGCCGCGACCGATGCCCGCGACGAGGCCAAGTCGGCGCAGGCCGCGGTCGACTACGTCAACGAGCACCTCGCCGGCGTCGCCGGCCGCCCCCTCGAGCTGGTGACCTGCGAGACCAACGTGACGCCCGCCGGCGCGACGGACTGCGCGAACCAGATGATCGCCGCGGAGGTCCCCATCGTCCTGCAGGTCGCACCCGGGGTCCCCCAGCCGATCGTGACCGCGCTCGACGAGGCGAAGATCCCGTACTTCGTCGACGCCGCTATCGACCAGGAGGTCCTGGTCTCCCCGAACTCGTACGTGCTCACCAACACGCTCGGCGGGTTGGCCGCTCCGGTGAAGGTGGCGCAGGACCTCGGTGTCGAGAAGGTCGCCGCCATACTGATCGACCTCCCCGCGGCCGTCGGGCCGATCAAGGCGCTCGGCCAGCCCCTGTTCGACGACGCGGGCCTGACCGTCGACTTCGTCGCCGTGCCCCCGGGCACGCCCGACATGACCCCTCAGGTGCAGGACGCCCTCGATTCGGGTGCCGAGCTGGTGAACATCATCGGCGATCCCGCCTTCTGCATCAGCGCCCTGGGTGCGCTCGACACGCTGGGCTACGAAGGCGGCCGCCTCGTGAACCCGCAGTGCATCAGCCCCGAGACGGCGCAGAGCGTTCCCGGAGGGGTCGACGGCGTCATGGTGGCCACCACCGAGTCGCTCGACTCGAGCGACCCGGAGGTCGCCCTCTACGAGGCGGTCATGGCCGAGTACGCCCCCGACACCGAGCCCCACGGGTCGACCACGCCGGGGGCCTTCGGGATCGTCGTCGCCTTCGCCCGTGCGATGACGGGTCTGACCGGAGAGGTGACGGCCGAGAGCGTGCGATCGGCAATGGAGTCGGCGAACCCCCAGCCGATGCCGCTGCTGGACGGCCAGACGTTCAAGTGCGACCGCACCCTCTTCGAGCTGGCCCCTCCGGTGTGCTCGTCAGGGATCGCCATCGTCACGCTCGACGCCGACGGCCAGCCCAGGGACACGAAGGTCTTCGACACCGAGTCGATCATCAACGGCTGACCCGCGGATGCCGATCCGCCACAAGGTCGCAGCCGCGATGGCGCTACCACTGCTCACCTTCGCCCTGGTCCTCGGTCTCGAGGTCAGGGAGATCGGGCAGGGGACCGAGGAGGTCCGCCGGCAGACCGAGCTCGCGGCCGCGGCGGACGGGCCGAGTGCCCTGCTGACGCACCTCCAGGACGAGCGGAACTGGGCGGCCATCGAGCTCATCGGCCAGACGGAGCAGACACCGCTGCTGGTCGAGGGCTACGAGGAGACGCGGCGTCGCACCGACGAAGCCGTGACCGGCCTCCGGGACCTGTTGGTGCACAGCCGGGAGCAGACGAGGCAGGCCTTCGACCCGGCGATGGACGGGCTGGCCTCGGGGCTCGAGGCCGTGCGGGAGCGGATCGACACCAGCGAGACCGAGCACACCCTGGCGAACGTCGTCTTCGGTGACGAGATCTTCAGCAGCTACTCGCAGCTGATCGAACCGTTCTTCGCCGGGACCACCCAGATCGCCGTCGCGATCGACGACGACGACCTTCGCCAGGGAGCCGAGCTGATCGACGGGTCGGCGCGCGAGATCGAGGCCCTCGCCGCCCTGGCCCGGTCCGTGTCGATCACGTCCCTACTCAGCGAGGGTGGCCTGAACGAGCGGCACGAGATCAGCGAGGTGGCCGAGCGGCTGTCGAGGTTCCAGCGCCTGGCCCGCCAGCTCCGGGCCGAGACCTACGGGTTGTACGACGGAGTGGGCGGCGACGAGCTCTTCGTCGAGTACACCCGGGCGCTCACGGACCAGGTCGATGCGGCGATGCGAGGCGAGTTCGACCTGGCGGAGATGCTCGAGGTCATCACCGTTCCCCCGGAGGAGTCCTACGTCGGCTATCGCGAGCAGGTCAGCGAGATCCTCCGCGGCGAGGCCCGGGACCTCGGCGCCGCCGCCACCCGGAGCGAGCGGCTCTACCTCCTGCTCATCTTCGCGACGGGCGCGGTGGCGCTCGGGACGATGCTGGTCGTCTCGCGCTCGATCACCCGGCCGCTGCAGTCGCTCACCCGCCAGGCGGTCAGCACGGCCAACCACGTCCTGGGCGACGCGATCTCGACGGTGCTGCAGACACCGATGGGCACGGACGTGACCGCACCGGAGCTGGCGGCGATCACGGTCGACACCTTCGACGAGATCGCCGAGGTCGCCACGGTCCTCAACACCGTCCAGGACTCGGCGGTCGCCCTGGCGGTCGGGCAGGCCGTGCTGCGCCGCAACCTCGCCGACACCTTCGTCAGCCTGGGCCGCCGCAACCAGAACCTCCTGAGCCGCCAGCTCGACTTCATCACCGAGCTCGAGCGGAACGAGGTCGACCCCGAGGCGCTCGGCCACCTCTTCCGGCTCGACCACCTGGCGACCCGGATGCGCCGGAACGCGGAGAGCCTGCTGGTGCTGGCCGGCAACGAGTCGCCGCGCCGGTGGACGACGCCGGTCCGGATCGCCGACGTCGTCCGGGCGGCCGTCGGCGAGGTGGAGCAGTACGCCCGCGTCGTCGTACGGGTCGTCGAGCCCTTCACCGTCGTCGGCAGCGCAGCCGCCGACCTGACCCACCTCCTGGCCGAGCTGATCGAGAACGCATTGCAGTTCTCGCCACCGGACGAGCCGGTCGAGATTCGGGGCCTGACCCAGACCGCCGGCTACACGTTGGCGATCATCGATCCGGGCGTCGGCATGTCACCCGCCGACCTGGCCCGCGCCAACCGGCGCCTGGCCGGAGGCGAGGCCTTCACGGTCGCTCCGTCGAAGTACATGGGGCACTACGTCGCCGGGAACCTCGCCGTCCGGCACGACATCCACGTGCGGCTGCAGCACTCGACCGGCCCCGGCACCACGGCCACGGTCCACCTCCCCGTCCACCTCTCCTACACGCCCGTTCCCATGTAGGCGGCCTCGAGGCGGGACGGGTCGGCGGCGACGGCGCTCGCCGGGCCCGCGAGGGCGACCTGGCCGTGGGCGAGGACGATCGCCTCGTCGGCGACCGCGAGCGCCAGCTGCGCGTGCTGTTCCACGAGCACGACGACGGCCCCGGTCGCGTCGGCCACGCGACGCACGAGCGGCATCAGCTGCTCCACGATGATCGGCGCCAGGCCCATGCTCATCTCGTCGACGAGCAGGACGCGCGGGCGTTGCACCAGGGCCCGGGCCACGGCGAGCATCTGCTGCTCGCCGCCCGACAGCGAGCCGGCGGTGACCTTCCAGCGGTTCTGCAGGGCGGGGAAGAGGTCGACCACGTCGTCGCCCTGCGCCCGCCGGCGTGGTCGCGCGGCCTTGAGGTTCTCCTCCACGGTGAGGGTGGTGAACAGGGCCCGGTCGTCGGGGACGAGTACGAGCCCGGCCCGGGCGGCGGCCACCGGCTTGAAGCTGGGCAGCCGCCGCCCGTCGACGAGCACCTCGCCGCCGAGGCGGGGGAGCAGGCCGGCGAGGGTCAGCAGCAGCGTGGTCTTGCCGGCGCCGTTCGACCCCAGCACGGTGACGACCGTGCCCGGCCGGAGCCGCAGGTCCAGGCTCCGGACCACGGTCAGCGCTCCGTAGCCGGCCTCGAGCCCGCGGCACTCCAGCGCGAGCGGTGCGTGGGGTGCGTGAGATGCGTGGGGTGCATGACGTGCGGTCATCCGGTGGTCGCCTCCTGTCGTGCGTGGGTGCTGCCCAGGTAGGCGTCCAGGACGGTCCGGTCCGAGCGGATCACTCCCGGCGGGCCGCTGGCGATCAGCTGCCCGAAGTTGAGGACCTCGATGTGGTCGCACACGTTGAGGACGAGGTTCATGTCGTGGTCGATGAGCAGGATCGTGACGCCGCTGTCGCGGATGTCGCGCAGGCGCTCGCCGAGCCAGGCGCTCTCGGCGGTGTCGAGCCCGGCGGCGGGCTCGTCGAGCAGGAGCACCTTCGGCGTGCTGACCAGGGAGCGGGCGATGGACACCAGCTGGCGGTGGCCCTGGGACAGCTCGCCGGCGAGACGGTCGCGGTGAGGGCCCAGCTCGAGGAGGGCGAACATGTCGTCGAGCTGCCGGGCGGAGCGCCGTCGAGCGCCATGGCCGACGAGGATGTTCTCCTCGACCGTGAGGTCGTTCCACAGCTCCACGCCCTGGAAGGTGCGTCCGAGCCCCGCCCGGATCCGCCGGAACGGGGGCCGGCCGTCGAGCGGGCGGCCGTCGAGCCGCACCGTGCCGTGGTGCGGGCAGAAGCCGGAGATGGCGTCGATGAGGGTCGTCTTGCCCGCTCCGTTCGGCCCGATGAGCCCCACGATGGCGTACTCCGGCACGTCGAAGGACACGTCGGCGACCGCCAGGACGCCCCCGTAACGGACCTTGACGTCCTCGACCGACAGCAGGGCGGCGAGCGCGGCCGGCCGGTCGGGCACGGCCAGCACCGGCACTGCCGCGGGTCGGGCGGACCTCCGTCCCGTACCCGGCGAGCTCCCCTGTGCCCGCAGGCGGGTGAGGGCCCGGTTGATCGGTCCGACCATGCCCTCGGGGTTCAGGACCACGCTGAGGACCAGGCCGACTCCGGTCACGATCTGGTACCAGTAGGCGTCGAAGCCGAACCATTGCAGGGTCGCGTAGTAGAGGACACCGCCGAAGCCCATGATGCCGGCCAACACGCCCCCGGAGACCGACGTGATGCCGGCGAGGTACACGGTGGCGAAGAGGCCGAGCCCGAGGACGACGTCGAAGGAGTCCCAGGTGACGTTGCCGAGCTTGTAGCCGAGCAGCGAGCCGCCCAGGCCGGCGATGAACGCACCGATGGCGAAGGCGGCGAGCTTGGTGCCGACGACGTTGATGCCCGACGCGGCGGCCGACCGCTCGTTGGCCCGGACCGCGAGCATGGCGCTGCCCAGCCGGCTGAGCCGCAGTCGGGCCACCCCGACGGCGACGGCGACGAACACCAGCAGCATCAGGATGCAGAACGGCACGCGCGGGTAGTCGCCGCCGCTGCCGGGACCGAGGTCGAGCCCGAACAGCGTCGGCGCCTTCACGTCCTTGCCGTTGCTGCCCACGAGGTCGGTGTTGCGGAACCACAGCGCCTGCAGGGCCACGGCGAGCGAGAGGGTCACGACGGCGACGGGCAGGCCCCGGATGCGGAGCGCGGGCAGGCCGACCACCACGCCGAGCACGGTGGCGCCCAGCGCGGCCAGCAGCGGGGCCAAGGGGAAGGGCACGCCCCAGTCGGCCGAGAGCGGGGCGACGAGGAACCCGCCGACCCCCGCGAGGGTGAGCTGGGCCAGCGACACCTGCCCGGCGTACCCGGTCACCACGACCAGCGACAACGAGATGATCCCGAAGATGAAGCTCGTCGCCAGGGCCGCCCGCCACGGCCCCTGGAGGGACACGATGCCCGCCAGGCCGAGCCCGATCCCGACGAGCGCCGGCAGGGCCACCCGCCGAGGGCGCGGGGCCCGGCCGAGGTTCGGTTGCACCACCGCGCCGCGGGACGGTAGCGGCTTGGCCCGCACGACCAGCACCAGGAGGATGAGCAGCAGCGGGACCAGCTCGGCGAGGCCCGACGACGGCAGCCAGTCATGTTGGGTCTTCAGGTAGGTCGCCTCGGACTGGAGCATGCCGATGGCCAGGCCCGCGGCCACGGCGGGGCCGACTCGTTGGAAGCCGCCGACAATGGCGGCGGCCAGCGCGGGCACGATGAAGAGCGTGTACGAGTAGGGGACCAGCGGCGAGATCGGGGCGATGAGGATGCCGGCGAGGCCGGCGACGCCGCAGCTGACCATCCAGTTGACCGCGGCGATCCGGTCGGGCGAGATGCCGCTGACGTAGGCACCCTTCTCCGACTCGGCGGCGGCGCGCGTGTGCAGTCCGAACCGGGTGAAGCGGTAGCCCGCGGCCAACGCCAGGGCGACCACCACCACCGTGCAGGCGAACCAGAGCCGGTCCGCCGAAACCCGGAGGGAGCCGAGCTCGTAGACCTCGGTGGGGAAGATCTTGTCGACGGGCACCGGCGTCGTGCCCATGCGCTGGAGGATCACGCCGGTCATGACGACCATCACGCCCAGCGATGCCACGGCCTTCGCCACCGGCGGGGCGACGCGCAGCGGCCGGAACGTCAGCCCGTAGAGCGCCAGGCCGAGCGCGCAGGCGACTGCGACCGAGATCGCGGCGGCGGGAGCGAACGCCAGCTCGCCGCCGAGGTCGACGGTCTTGGGCAGCCCGGGCACCAGCAGGAGCAGCTGGCCGGTGCGCAGGAACGCGTAGACGTACGCGGTGAACAGCGCGATGGCGCCCGTGGCGAAGTTGATGACCCCCGAGCTCCGGAACGTCACGACGAGCGCCAACGCCAGCGACGCGAACACCGCGCCGTTGGCCAACCCGAGCAACAGGAAGACGACGTGCTGACTCACGGCTTCGAGCCCCCCTCTCTTCTGCCGTGCCGCGCCTAGTGGGCGGCGGTGAACATCTCGCGGAACTCCGCTCGGCTGCGGATGCCGGTGTCCACGTCGGTCGCCAGCGCACGGAGGGCGCCGACGGTCGCCTGTTCCCTGGGCACGATGGCGAACGGGTCGTAGCCGTACCAGCGGAGTGCGTTCTGGTGGGAGATCTTGTCGATCTCTACCCGGTCGGTCACCCCGGCACGTTCGAAGGTGTCCATCAGCGTCTCGGGCGACCGGGGCCACGTCGAGTCGGAGTGCGGGTAGTCGCACTCCCACGCGATGTTGTCGATGCCGACGAAGTCCCGCACCTGCATGGCGATGTCGTCGACGATGAAGCAGGTGAGGATGTGCTCGCGGAAGACGTCGCTGGGCAGCTTGTCGCCGAAGTCCTGCCCGGTCCAGGTCTGGTTGGTGTAGCTGCGGTCGATGCGCTCGAGGAAGTACGGCACCCAGCCGACCCCTCCCTCCGACAGCGCCATCCGCAGCCCGGGGAACTGACGCAGCACGGGCCCCCAGATGAGGTCGGACGCGGTGTTGATCGAAAGGTGCGTCGGCAGGGTGATGATGACGTCGATCGGGGCGTCGTCGCTGGTGGTCGGCATGCTGGACCCCGACCCGATGTGCATGGACACGACCACCCCGGTCTCCACGCAGGCCTCGAAGAACGGGTCCCAGTGGTGCCCGTGGAACGAGGGCAGGCCGAGCTTGTAGGGCGCCTCGCTGAAGCTGACGGCACGGCAGCCCTTGGCGGCGACGCGGCGGATCTCGGCTGCCAGCAGGTCGACGTCCCACAAGGGTCCGATGGCGAGGGGCAGCAGGCGGCCCGGGTAGGCGGCGCACCACTCGTCGATGTGCCAGTCGTTGTAGGCCTGGAGCATCACGAGCGCCAGGTCCTTGTCGGGGTGCTCCATGAAGAACTGGCCGGCGAAGCGGGCCATCGACGGGAAGCTCATGGAGGCGAGCACGCCGTTGGCGTTCATGTCCCGGACCCGCTCGTGGACGTCGTAGCAGCCCGGGCGCATCTCGGCGAAGCCGACAGGATCGAAGCCCCACTCCTCCTTCGGCCACGAGGCGACGGCGTTCAGGCCGATCGACTTGGCCCGGACGTCGCCGAAGACCCAGGTGTCGGTGCCGTCGTCGTTGACCACACGTGGGGCCAGGTCCTTGTACTTCGCCGGCAGGTGCCCGGCGAAGAGGTCGGGCGGCTCGATCAGGTGGTCGTCGACGCTGACGAGGATCAGGTCTTCAGCTCTCATCGTTCTGCTCCCCGGGCGATTGGCTGGCTGCCGGATGGAAAGTACTATTCTACCTATAGGGAAGTCAACGTAGTCAGTTGTGTCACAGGGGGATGCATCGTGGAGTCAGAGTTCGTTCGTTATTCGGTCCAGGACGGCGTCGCCGTGATCACACTCGATCGACCGCAGGCGGCCAACGCCCAGAACCCGCAGGTGCTGAAGGAGCTCGACGCGGCCTGGAGCGCGTCGGACGCCGACAAGGACGTCCGGGTCGTGGTGCTGCGCAGCGAGGGCAAGCACTTCTCCGCCGGCCACGACATGCAGGGCGGGGGCGACCCCTCGCTCGGCCCTCGGCGGGTCGACGGGGCGCTCACGATCGACACCTACTACGACTGGGAGGAGCGCGGCTACCTGCACTACGCCCGGCGCTGGCGCGATCTGGTGAAGCCGTCCATCGCCGCCGTGCAGGGCAAGTGCATCGCTGCGGGACTCATGCTGTGCTGGCCCTGCGACCTCATCATCGCCGCCGAGAACGCCCAGTTCTCCGATCCGGTCGGCCTGATGGGGATGCCCGGCATCGAGTTCTTCGCGCATCCCTGGGAGTTCGGGCCCCGGCGGGCCAAGCAGATCCTCTTCACGGCATCCTCGCTCTCGGCCGAGCGCGCCTGGGACTGCGGGATGGTGAACGAGGTCGTGCCGCTGGAGCAGCTGGACGAGCGGACGATGGCCCTGGCCGCCCAGGTGGCGGCGATGGACCCGTGGGCCGTCCGCCTGGCCAAGCGGGCCGTCAACGGGGCGGTCGACGCCATGGGCTTCTCCAACTCGATCGCCGCCAACTTCGACATCCACCACCTGGGCCACGCCCGGGCGATCGCCCACACCGCCGGGCAGACGTCGGTCATGGCCGACCTGGCCGCGATGAAGGCCAGGAACGGCAACGGGTAGCGCCGCCGCGCCGCTGCCCTACCTAGCCCTCCCCGGCCTGGCGGCGGCCCTCGGCGAGCGTGGTGGCGGCGGCGTCGACCGGGCCGGCGGCGAGGACCCGCGCCGGTGGCGCCTCCGCCAGCAACGCCTCGACGACCACCGCGACGACGTCGGCGGGCTGCTGCAGGCCGTGGCGGACGAACCCGCCCTCGAACCAGCGCATCGCCCACTCCCCGAAGTCGGCGGGGTCGAAGCCGTCGGCCACCTCGGTGCCGGCCGTCGGCCCCACGACCACCTCGGACACCCGCAGGGCCGGCAGCTCGTCGCCGAGGCCTTGGCAGAAGCGGCCCAGCGCGGCCTTCGACGCCGAGTAGGCCACGAGGCCGGGGAAGGCCAGCTCCGCGGAGTCGGAGGTGAGGAACACGGCCCGGCCCTGGCTGCCCGGGGCGGTGAGGTGGGGGACCGCGGCCCGGGTCACCGACGCCGCGCCGAAGAGGTTCGTCTCGAAGATCGCCCGCCAGTCCTCGATGCCGGCGCGGTCCAGCGGGGTGATCCGGCTCAACCCCGTGGCGTAGACGAGGGCGTCGAGGCCGCCGAGCCGGTCGCTGGCGTCGACGACCATCCGCTCGCACTGGGCCGGGTCACGGACGTCGCAACACAGCGCCGTCGCGTCGGGCACCGCGGCCAGCCGCTCGAGCCGGCGTGCCGCCACGGCGACACTTGCGCCCTGGGCGACGAGCTCTGCCGCCAGTTCCCGGCCGATGCCGCTGGATGCGCCGACGACCAGCACCCGCAGCCCGCCGGCCGGTCGGTTTTCGTCCATGTCCGTCACCTCCGGTAGAATACTGCTCTATCAACAGGTCATAGTCGACTGTACCTGATTGAGACCTGAGGAGCGGAGGACCGACGTGAGTGACGACATCGGCGAACGCCGGATGCTGATCGACGGCGCGCTCGTGCCGGCCGAGGGCGGTCGGGTGTACCCCAACGTCGACCCGGCGACCGAGGAGGTCATCGGCGACGTCGCCGACGCCTCGGCCGGCGACGTCGACCGGGCGATCGCCGCGGCCCGGCGGGCCTTCGACACCACCACCTGGTCGTCGGACCGGGCGCTGCGCCGCCGCTGCCTCGAACAGCTCCAGATCGCGCTCGACAAGGACCGGGAGCTGCTCCGGCGAGTGCTGATCGCCGAGGTGGGCGCTCCGTTGCTCGCGACCTACGGCCCGCAGCTCGACATGCCGCTCGCCGACGCCATCGGCCATCCCCTCCACGCCATGGACGCGTTCCCGTGGGAGCGCGAGCTGCCCGAGGCCGACGGCCCGCTCGGCCGGTCCCGCCGGGTCGTCGTCAAGGAGCCCGCCGGGGTCGTCGGGGCGATCGTCCCGTGGAACTTCCCCCTCGAGATCACGCTGCACAAGCTGGCCCAGGCACTCGCCACGGGCAACACAGTGGTGGTGAAGCCGGCACCCGACACGCCCTGGAACGCCACCCACCTGGGACGGCTGATCGCGGAGCAGACCGAGATCCCGCCGGGCGTCGTCAACGTGGTCACGTCGAGCTCACACGAGCGCGGCCAGCAGCTCGTGGAAGACCCCCGCGTCGACGTGATCTCGTTCACCGGCTCGACCGCGACAGGTCGCCGGATCATGGAGCTCGGCGCTCCCACCCTGAAGCGGCTGTTCCTCGAGCTCGGCGGGAAGTCCGCCCACATCGTCCTCGACGACGCCGACTTCGAGGCCGTCCTGCCGGCGACGGCGTTCGTGTGCTTCCACGCCGGCCAAGGCTGTGCGATCTCCACCCGGCTGCTGCTGCCCCGTTCGCGCTACGAGGAGGGCCTGGCCATCGTGGCCGAGAGCTTCGCCGGGGTGAAGGTCGGCGACCCGAACGACCCGGAGGTGCTGGCTGGCCCGCTGATCAACGCCGCCCAGCGCGACCGGGTCCTCGGCTATATCGGCTCCGGTCGGGACGAGGGCGCCCGCCTGGTGTGCGGCGGCGGGCGGCCCCCCGGTCTCGACCGGGGCTGGTTCGTCGAGCCGACCCTCTTCGCCGACGTCGACAACCGCATGCGCATCGCCCAGGAGGAGATCTTCGGCCCCGTCCTCGTGGTGATCCCGTTCGACGACGACGACTCTGCAGTCGCGATCGCCAACGACTCGATCTACGGCCTCTCGGGCGCGGTCAGCTCGGCGTCCGAGACCAGGGCGCTGGCGGTCGCCCGGCGGATCCGCACCGGGACCCTCGGTGTCAACGGCGGCAACTGGTACGGGGCGGACTCGCCCTTCGGGGGTTACAAGGCCAGCGGCATCGGCCGCCAGGGCGGGCTCGAGGGGTTCGAGCAGTACCTCGAGACGAAGACGATCGCGCTGCCACCGAGCTGAGGACGCCGATCACCGATGCCGACCTACGAGAGCGACGGCCTGCGCCTCCACTACGACGTCGTCGGCTCCGGGCCGCCCGTCCTCGGCGTGCACGGGGCCACCGGCACCGGCAGCTTCGAGTGGGCTGCGCTGGCCGGCGAGCTCGGCGACCGCTACCGGTTCCTGATCCCGGACCTGCGTGGTCACGGCCGTTCCGACCATCGGGCCGGCCAGATCGGCATCGAGCACGTCCACGACGACCTGCTCGCGCTGCTCGCCCGCGAGGGGCTGGCCGAGGCGCACCTGCTGGCCTTCTCCTTCGGCGCCGAGGTGGCGCTCGACCTGGAGCTCCGGTACCCGGGGACGAGCAGCAGCCTCGTCCTCGTCAGCCCCGGCCTGGGAGACCCGAAGTCGAGCGTGCCCACCCGCGCCCAACTCGAGGCCGGTTGGCCCCGATCGCTGCGCCGCCTCCACATCGAGCGACACGGCGAGGGCCACTGGCTCGAGCTCATGGTCGAGGTGTGCGACCACGCCGCACGGCGTCCCAAGGCCGACCTCGAGGCACTGGCCGCCATCGCCTGCCCCATCCTGCTGATCGTCGGCAGCAAGGATGATCCCCGCCGCGTCCGCCAGGCACGGCTGTTCGAGGAGGTGCACGACCGGTGCCGGCTGATCGTGGTCGAGGGCGCCCGCCATGCGGCCCACAAGGACCGGCCGCTCGAGGTCGCAGCCGCCGTCGGCACGTTCCTCGACGAGGTCACGACGACCAGCGGGCCCGGGCGTGCCTGAGCCCTCCGACGACGGCATGCCGGAGTGGAAGCGGCAGAGCGTCGAGCGGTCGCTCCAGGCGGCGCGGGCCCGGGCACAGGAGCGCAGCGACCGCTTCGTGGCGGCGGCGATCGAGCTGATGCAGGAGCGGGGGACGGTCGACTTCACCGTGCAGGACGTCGTCGACCGTTCGCGGATGTCGATCCGCACCTTTTACAAGTTCTTCGCCAGCAAGGACGACCTGCTGGTCGCGGTGCACGAGACGGTCCTGGCCGAGGAGGTGACGGCGCGCCTGCGCAAGCGCTGCGCCGACGAGCGCGATCCGGTGCGGCGGGTGTGGGCCTACATCGAGGGCATGTACGAGCTGACGGCGGATCCGATGCCGGTCTCCCGCGCCCTCACCGTCTATCGGAACCGCCTGGCCGAGACCCGACCCGACGAGGTGGATCGGGCCTTCCGTCCCCAGATCGACCTGGTCGTCGAGCTCGTCCGCGAGGCCACCGCGTCGTGCCGGCCACCGCGCGCGCTCAGTCCCGAGACGGCTGCTCACCTGCTCCACCACACCGTCCTGGCCGCCGTCCACGCCCGCATCCTCGCCGCCGACCAGAGCACCGGGGTGAGCGCCGAGGAGCTCTGGGCCTTCTGCGCCTCGGGCATCGGCGTCGAGCCGACGGCGGAAGGCCGGCCCTGACATGGCCCCGGGAGCGGTCAGCGTCGTGAGCGGGGGCTCGGCGGGCATCGGCCGTGCCGTCGCCGTACGCCTCGCCGCCGAGGGCGGACGTGTCGCCATCCTGGGCCGTCGTCAGGAGAAGCTCGACCACGCCCTGGAGGCCGTGCGGGCCGCCGGCGCCGTCGACTCGATCGCGATCGCCGCCGACACGACGATCGAGGAGCAGGTCGCCGCGGCCTTCGCCGCGGTCGACGAACGCTGGGGCGAGCTGAACGCCCTCGTCAACGCCGTCGGCCCCGCCGGCGCAGGACGCTTCGAGGACCTCGACGACAGCAGGTGGCACACCGCCTTCGACGAGGGCGTGCTCACCTCCGTCCGTTGCATCCGCCACGCGCTGCCGCTCCTGCGCCGAGCCGCGTGGGGACGCATCGTCAACCTCACCGCCGTCTCGACCCGCCACCAGAGCCCCGGGCTCGTCGCCTACACCGCCGCCAAGGCGGCGCTCGCCAGCGTGACCAAGAACCTGGCCCGTAGCCTCGCGGCGGACCGGATCCTCGTCAACGCCGTCGCTCCCGGACCGGTGCTGACCGGGAGCATCCGGGCCGCCGTGCGCGCGGCCGACGGCGCTGCCGACGACCCGTACGACGCCTACCGGGTGATGTCCGAGCAGTACGGCTCACACGTCGACCTGGGTCGCGTGGCCGATCCCCGGGAGGTCGCCGAGGTGGTGGCGTTCTGCGCGTCGGAGGCCAACAGCTACATGACAGGTGCACACCTCAACGTCGACGGAGGCAGCGACTTCTGATGAGCGAGAACACACGCGTCACGGTGGTGACCGGGGGAGGCGGGGGCATGGGCCTCGCCGTGGCGGCGGAGCTGGCCCACACCGGCGTCGTCCTGTTGGCCGACGTCAGCGAGGACCTGCTGGAGGAGGCCACGGGTTCGCTCGCCGACACCGGCGCCGACGTCCGCACCCAGCGTTGCGACGTCACCGACCCGGACGACGTCGACGCGCTGGCCCGGAAGGTCGCCGAGCTGGGTGGCCTCGGGTCGCTGGTGCACATGGCCGGCATCTCGCCGAAGATGGCCGACGGTCGCCGCGTGCTCGAGGTCGACCTCGTCGGGACCCTGCGCGTCCTCGAGGCGCTCCTGCCGCATGCGTCGGAAGGGACCGCTGCGGTCTGCATCGGGTCCGTGGCCGGCTACGCCGACCTGGCGAGCGAGGTCGATCCCCTGCTCGACGACGCCCTCGCTCCCGGCTTCGTCGCTGCGGTCGAGGCGAAGCTCGGCGAGGGCTTCGACGCCATGACCGCTTACGTCCTGGCCAAGCGCGGCGTGATGCGCGCCTGCGAGCGCCTGTCGGGCCCGTGGGGCGCCCGTGGCGCACGCATCCTCTCGATAGCTCCCGGCATCATCGACACCCCGATGGGCCGCCTCGAGCTGGACGGCGACGATCTCGTCGCCGCGATGATCGACGCGACGCCGGTCAAGCGCCCAGGCCACAGCCCGTTCCCCGGTCGCCCCGCGGACATCGCCGCCCTGGTCGCCTTCCTCTGTTCCGACGCCGCGGCGTTCATCTCCGGTTGCGACATCCGCATCGACGGCGGCCTCGTCGGCTCGATGGCCAGACAGATGGGCATCCCCGGGTAGAATCGGTAGAACGCGCTATTCCTGAGGGAAGCACGCCGTATCGCGCTCGATCGCCGTGACAAAGGAGCCAGAGCACATGCCCCGTGGCAAGGCGAAGCCATCCAGCACCGAGACGGCAGCCGAGCGCGAGGACGAGGAGATACCCGAGTGGAAGCGCCAGAGCGTCGAGCGCTCCCTCACGGCGGCACGCGCTCGCGCCCAGCAACGTTCCGACCGGTTCGTCGCGACGACCATCGAGCTCATGGGCGAGAAGGGGAGCCTCGACTTCACGGTCCAGGACGTCGTCGACCGATCGCACATGTCGATCCGCACCTTCTACAACTACTTCGCCAGCAAGGACGACCTCCTCGCCGCGGTCTACCAGACGATCGTCTCCCGGGAGGTCACGCCGCGGCTGCGCACGGCGTGCGAGCGGCAGACCGATCCCGTTCTCCGGATCCGTGCCTACATCGAGGAGCTCTACGAGCTCACGTCGACGCCCAGCCCGGTCGCCTACTCGCTGACCACGTTCCACAACCGCCTGGCCGAGATTCGCCCGGCTGATCTCGATCACGCCTTCCGGCCTCAGGTCGACCTCATCATCGAGCTGGTCCGGGACGCGATGGCGGCGAAGCGGCTGCGGTCGCCGCTCGAGCCGGAGAAGGTCGCCCGTCTGCTCCACCACACCGTGCTGGCGATCGTCCACACGCGGGTGCTCGGGGCCGACCCGAAGGCCGCGGTCACAGCCGAGGAGCTGTGGCTGTTCTGCGCCCACGGCATCGGCGTCCAGGGCGAGTCGGGTGAGAAGGCGTAGCCACAGCCCGCTACTCGCATTCGGGCGCTGCTCGCCCAGCCGCTCGACGCCTCCCCACACCCGACGGCGTTCAGGCGGTGCGGAGCGTTTTCCTACTCTGGAACGACATGGGTGATTTCCCTTCGATGAAGGCGGCGGACCTGATCCGGCTGCTGCAGCGCAAGCTGGGCTACGAGGTCGATCGCCAGAAGGGATCACACCGGAGACTGAAGGCGGTCGGCCGGCCGACACTCACCTTTGCGTTCCACGACCGGCAGTCGCTCCCACCCGGTGTCGTGAGGAAGGTGCTGGTCAAGGACGTCGGCCTGTCCGAGGAGGATGCGGAGGGCATACTCTGATGCTGCTGCCTAAGGAGTCGAAGGGGAGCAACTTGACGATGACGACCGCAGAACTGATCATTCACCTCGGTAGTGCCGACGGCGAAGTCGTGTGGTGGGCTGAAAGCCCAGATGCACCGGGCTTCACCGCAGCAGCACCGAGCCTGGCTGAACTGCGCCAGCTTGCAGTCGTCGCCCTGCAGGACCTCCTGACCCCTCAGGTCGAGATCGTTGAGCGCCTTGAGGGCGGAGACGTGCATCGCTCCGACGAGGGATGGGACGCTCGCGTGGTGACTGCTCAGGCCGTACCCTGCTGACTTGGCCAAGATCACCGCTGGCATTCTCTGCGACTTCGCGCAGGTGCGTGAGGGTCTTTTGTTCATCAGCTCAGGGGGGCTCACCCGCCTGATCCGGCCAGAAGTACCCGCTCGTCTCGGAGTACAGCTAGCGCTGATGGTTGAGGTGCCGCCAGGCGAGCTGAGCCAGGCTCACGAGCTCGTGATCGTGATCAAGCGCAACGAGACCGCCGAAGACCTCGGCCGGCTGGTGACCGGTGTACAGGTGCAGGCACGTGGTGCTTTCCCAGGTGAGAGCATCAACCTTCCGGCAGTGGTGAACATGCAGGGAGTGATGGTGCCCGCCTTCGGGGCCTATGACGTGCGGATGAGTGTGGATGGCGAGGATGGACCACATCTCACCTCCTATGTGGTTTCGCCTGCTGAACGAACCGGGCCGAGCTAGCACGCAGCGATGTGTGCCGACGCGACAGCGGTCGGTGGGCGGCGTCACGGCACGGGCGGCGCGGTCGCCTCGCTGCACCCCTCGACGGCGGCCGCCGCGAGGTCGAGCTCGTCCGGCTCGAGCATCTCGTTGAGTGGAGGCGGTTCCCGCTTGGTGGCGGTCGCGTACAGCTCCACCATCCGGTCGCGACCCACGCCGTCGAGCCAACCCGTGAAGACGCACGGCGCGAGGTCGGCGCTGAGCCCTCCGGCCGTCCAGGTGGCGGACATGAAGGCGATCATGCCGGCGTCGTCGAGGCAGTCGAACGCCTGCGGGAGGGCGACATCCCTCTCCGTCTCATCGAGCGCCGGGATCGGGTCGGCGCCGTCGACCACGCCCAGATCGGCGAGCCGGTCCGTGCCGACCCCGTTGATGAGGGCCTCGGCCATGCACGAGGCCTCCACGTCGCTGATCGTGTCACCTGACTTGGCGCGCATGAGGCCCACGACGGCGACGACGAGCGGGTCCTCCTCGGTGAGCGGGTCGTCGCCGTCGTCCCCGCCACCCCTCGTGAGCAACACGACGCCGACGACGGCGACCAGCACCACAGCCAGGCCGCCGGCGATCGGGCCGGCCGGGCGGCGCCGGGAGCGTGGCGCCATGCGGCGA
>DATHJB010000092.1 GCA_035316325.1 Acidimicrobiales bacterium | reverse complement strand
CGAGATCCTCGAGCACTGCGAGCGCATCGCCAAGCAGTACGGGCTCTACGACAACGCGCTGTTCCACACCGAGGTCACCGCCCTGGAGTGGGACGACGCCGCCGGCCGCTGGACCGTCCGCACCAACCGGGGCGACGAGTTCACCGCCCAGTTCGTCACCATGGGCACCGGGCCGCTGCACGTGCCGAAGCTCCCCGGCATCCCGGGCATCGAGTCGTTCGCCGGCCACTCGTTCCACACCAGCCGCTGGGACTACGACTACACGGGCGGCGACGCCGACGGTGCGCCGATGGACCGCCTGGCCGACAAGCGCGTCGGCATCATCGGGACCGGCGCCACCGCCGTCCAGTGCGTCCCCCACCTCGCCCGGGCGTGCCGGGAGCTGTACGTCTTCCAGCGCACCCCTTCGTCGGTCGACGTGCGCGACAACCGGCCCACCGACCCCGAGTGGTTCGAGTCGATGGCCACGCCCGGCTGGCAGCAGCGCTGGCTCGAGAACTTCACCGCCAACCAGGCCGGTGGCAGCGCCGAGGACGACCTGGTGATGGACGGCTGGACCGACCTGTCCCGCCGGGTGCGCGAGCGCATCATGTCGCTGCCGCCCGACCGGATGACCCTCGAGGGGATGCTGGCCGCCTACGAGGACTCCGACTACGAGAAGATGGAGGACATCCGCTCCCGCGTCGACGGGCTCGTCGCCGACCCGGCCACGGCGCAGCGCCTCAAGGCGTGGTACCGCCAGCTGTGCAAGCGGCCCTGCTTCCACGACGAGTACCTGCAGGCGTACAACGAGCCGGGCGTCACCCTGGTCGACACCGACGGCCGGGGCGTCGAGCGCATGACCGAGACCGGCGTGGTGGTCGGCGGCGTCGACTACGAGCTGGACTGCATCGTCTACGCGTCGGGCTTCGAGGTGGGCACCGAGCACACCCGGCGCACCGGCTTCGACCTCACGGGCCGCGACGGCGCCCGGCTGTCGGAGCGCTGGGCCGAGGGGATGCGCTCGCTGCACGGCACCCACGTCCACGGGTTCCCCAACGCCTTCCTGGTGCAGCCCACGCAGGGCGCCAACCTCATCTCCAACATCCCCCACAACCTGACCGAGTCCGGGAAGACGATCGCCGGCATCGTCCGGCACGCGCTCGACGGTGGCTTCGAGCGGGTGGAGGTGACGCGGGAGGCCGAAGACGCCTGGGTGGAGCTGCTGCAGGCCGCCCCGCCGCGGATCATCGGCGGCCCCGACTGCACCCCCGGCTACTACAACAACGAGGGCCAGCCACCCGGGCCCGCCTCGACCTTCTTCGTCGGCTACCCCGAGGGCCCGATGGCCTACTTCCAGTACCTCGACCGGTGGCGCTCCACCGGCGACTTCGAGGGCCTCACGTTCTCCTGACCGAAGCGAGGTTGCGTGGGGTGTGGCCCCATGGCGACCACGCGCCACGCAATTTCGGGGTTCACACCCCGGTGGCGCCCGGGCGGGTCCACTGGGGCACCGGTCGGCCGCCGTCTCTGGGCCCCATCGGCGCACCGTGCTCGTCGGTGCGCAAGAAGGAGTGGGTCGGGAGCTGCGGCCACCCCTCGGGCGAGTCCTCCCACGCCTCCCGCCGCCCGTAGGCGGTCATGTCGAGGAGCCCGAACAAGGGGCTCATCACCTCGTCGCCCCGGCCGGTCGTCCAGTACGTCAGGTAGATCTTGTCGTCCCGCCGCAGGTAGCAGGCGATCCGGCCGGCGTGGCCCACGGTGGGGTCGTCGAGGTGGGCGTTGGAGTACCACGGCGTGGTGTAGCCCATGAAGTCGCGGAACGCCGCGATCTCCTCGTACGGCCCGTCGCCGAGGACGGCGAAGGTGATCCCGTAGGCGTTGAGGTAGGCCGCGTCGGCGGCGTCCCCCATCGGCCAGGTGTTCCTGGTGCAGCCCTCGCACTGCCACTCCCATGGCTTCCCGTCGTAGAACATGTGGCTGTAGACGACCAGCTCGTCGCGCCCCTCGAAGACGTCGCCGAACGGGACCGGGCCGTCGGGGCCGACGACGGTGGTGTCAGGCGGCACCTCGGTCATGGGCAGCCGGCGCCGGGCCGCGGCGATCGCGTCGCCCTCGTGGGTGTGGGCCTTCTCGCGCGTGCGCAGCTCGGCGAGCTGTCGCTCGAAGTCGTCGTGGTCGGTGACGGGCGGGGCCGGCGTGGTCATGGTTTCCTCTTTCAGTCGTCTCGGGAGGGGAGGCGTGGCTCACACCGCGGCGGCCAGCCGGCGATACGGCCGGGACCGAAGTGCGGCGATCGTCACGACGACGCCGATCAGTCCGGCGATCGTGAACATGAGGGCGATGCCGCGCTCGGGTCCGACGCCGAACCACGAGCCGATCATGTCGGCTCCGCGCCCGTCGGTCATGAAGGGCATGAACACCCGCTCGGCGAGCGGGGCCATGAGGAAGGCGGTGAGTGGGGCGGCGGCGTTCTCGACCAGCTGAGCGAAGCCGAACACCCGACCCTGCCGCTCGAACGGGATGGACCGCTGCAGCACCGTCTGCTCGGCGGCCTCGATGACGGGGATGAGGCCCAGCCACACGACCATGCCGACGGTCAGCATCACGATCGACGACTGCACGGCGAACACCGAGCACACGGCCCAGTTGACGAGGTTGCACACGAGCACGAGCCGCAGGGCGTTGTTGCCGAGCCCGAACTTGGCGACGGCGATGCCGCCGGCGATGAAGGCCAGGCTGATGAAGCCGAAGAGCAGGCCCCACGCCTCGACCGACACGAGCGACAGCCCGTAGGCGTCCGTGAGCGCCATGAAGATGCCGGCGAGCAGGTTGTTGAACGCGGCAAGCCCGATCAGCAGCCCGAGTCCGGGCACCGCCCGGATGGCCTCGAGCGCGCCTCGGATGTCGACGTGGCCGGTCGAGGCGCCGTCAGCCGGATCGGTGACGGGTGCCGCCTCGTCGATCGAGATCGAGCGCAGGTGGACCAGCATGGCCGCGACGATGACGACGGAGCCGTAGTACGCCCAGCCCATCCCGAGTCCGCCGATGACGAGGCCGCTGAACACCGATGTGATAGCGAAGGAGATGCCGGTGACGGTGCCGACCATGCCGTTGGCCTTGTCCCGGCGGGACTCGGGCACGAGCAGGGTGACGCAGGTGGACAGCGCGATCCCGCGCATGTTCCCGGCGACCGAGCCGAGCAGCGTGGCACCCACCAGCACCCAGAACGCGGGGTGGGTGAGGCTCAGCAGCGAGCTGGTGGGCACGGCGACGAAGACGAGTGTGGCGACGGCGAAGCACACGAGTGACAGCGACGTCGTCACCATCATGGCGTGGTGCTTGCGGTGGCGGTCCACGAAGGTGCCGAAGTACGGGCCGAGCACCGCCGACGACAGGGCGAAGGCGCCGCCGATCACGCCGGTGGCGACAACGGACCGGGTCTCGAGGTACACCCAGAACGTCAGCGCGAACCAGAGGAACGAGCTCGTCACTCCGCTCACGAGCGTGTTCAGCAGCAGCTGGCGGAACGTCCTCTCGTCGTGGCTGTGCCCGCCGGCAGGGGTGTCGGTGACGACGTCAGTGGCGTCAGGATCCGACGTCACGACGAGGTCCTGCTCGTGCGGAAGGGTCATCGCGTCCATGCGGGCTCTGACCCCCGGGGAGAGCCGAACTCATCGGTCATCCCCGCGGGTGTGTGCACGACGCGGCCCTATCCGCTGGCCCTCTTCAGGCGAACTGGTCGCGGAGGATCCGGCGGAGGATCTTCCCCGACGGCGACTTGGGGATGGCGTCGAGGAAGTGCAGCTCGCGCACCTGCTTGTAGGTGGCGACCCGGTCGGCGACGAAGGCCTGGATGTCGGCGTCGCTGGCCTCCCGGCCCTCCTTGAGCACCACGAAGCCGACGGGGATCTCGCCGGCCTCCTCGTCGGCCTTGCCGATGACCGCGGCGTCGGCGACGGCCGGGTGCGTGAGGAGCAGCGCCTCCAGCTCGGCCGGCGGCACCTGGAAGCCCTTGTACTTGATGAGCTCCTTGAGCCGGTCGACCACGTAGAGGTGGCCGTCGGCGTCGACGTGGCCCACGTCGCCGGTGTGCAGCCACCCCTCCGCGTCGATCGTGTCGGCGGTGGCGGCGTCGTTGTTGAGGTAGCCCTTCATCACCTGCGGGCCCCGCACCCACACCTCGCCGTCACGGTCGAAGCCGAGCGACTCGCCGCTGGCGGGGTCGACGATGCGGGTCTCGGTGTCGGAGATGGTGACGCCCACCGACCCGGGCTTGAAGCCGCCGGGCGGGGTGGCGTGGGTGACCGGTGACAGCTCGGTCATGCCGTAGCCCTGCACCACCTCGCAGCCGAGCCGCTGGGCGGCCTCCTGGGCCAGCTCGGCCGACAGGGGAGCGGCGCCGGAGAAGACGACCTGCAGCGCGCTGAGGTCGTAGCCGTCGACGATCGGGTGCTTGGCTAGCGCCACCACCATCGGCGGCGCCACGAACGCCCGGGTCAGCCGTTGGGCCTGGTGGAGCTCCAGGAACTGCGGGAGGTCGAAGCGGGGCATCGTCACGATCCGGGCGCCCGCCCGGAGGCCGCAGTTCATCAGCACCTGCATGCCGTAGATGTGGAAGAACGGCAGCACGGCGACGAACGAGTCGTCGTCGTCCATCGGGAGCGCCGAGCCGAGGCACTGGGCGACGTTGGCCACCAGGTTGCGGTGGGTGAGCATCACGCCCTTGGACAGCCCGGTGGTGCCCGACGAGTAGGGCAACACCACCACGTGGTCCTGGCCCACCGGCACCTGCTCGGCTAGCGGCTCGCCGAACAGCTCCGCCAGGTCGGCCTCGCCCTCGGCGCCGCCGAGCACGAACAACTCCGTGGTGGGGGAGTCCTTCATGGCGGCCCGGGCGGTGTCGAGGAACAGGGGGATCGTGACCAGCATCGTCGCACCCGAGTCGACGAGCTGGTGGTGGACCTCGCCCTCGGTGTACGTCGGGTTGATGGTGGAGACCGTGCCCCCGGCCAGAGCCACGCCGTGGAACACGACGGCGTAGGCCGGGCAGTTCGGCGCCATGATCGCCAGCACCTGGCCGGGCTGGAAGCCGCTGGCGACAAGCCCGCCGGCGAACCGGCGGATCCGGTCGTCGAGCTGCCCGAACGTGACCTCCTCGCCGGTGGCGCCGTCGAGGAAGGCGACGCGGTCGGCCCGCTCACCCGCCCGCGCCATCACGTAGGGCGTGAGGTGATCGTCCGGGATCTCGACGCTCGGCAGCGGGCTGCGGTGGATGATGGTCTCGGTCATGGTCCCCCCTTGGCCGATAGCCTATTGGTGCTGCGATCGCCCAGAGAGATCATCCCATGACGACGACGGCACGCCCGCCCACCAGCCGGCAGCTCGCCAAGGAGCAGACCCGCCAGCGGCTGCTCGACGCCGCTCTCGAGATCCTCGACACCGACGGCGAGGCCGGCCTCACCACCACCCGCGTCGCCGGGCTCGCCGGGGTCAAGCAGCCCACCTTCTACGTCCACTTCGCCGACATGGACCAGCTGCTGGTGGAGCTGGTGCGGCAGCTGTGGGCGCGGCGCCGGGACATCACCCGTGAGGCCGGCGACACCGTGCGCCACCAGTTCCGCGCCACCGTCGAGGCCCTCGTCGCCCACCCGGCCGTGCTGCGCCTGGTGGTCCGCAGCCGCCTCGACCTCGCCAGCCCCGTGGGCGAGTACGTGCGGGCCGAGACGGCCGTGACGCTCCGGAACCTCACCACGGCGCTCGCCGCCGGCGGCCTCCCCTCCGGCACCCCGGCCGAGCGGCGCCGCCTCCACATGCAGGCGGAGGGCCTCGTCGCCCTCATCGAGACCCTGGCCCTGGGCCACATGGAGGGCCGCTACGAGGACATCGAGGAGGTCCTCGACGTCCTCGTCCAGTTCTCCCAGACCCTGACGCCCACACCCACCTGATCCTGCTCCTGATCGAAACTTCGACAGAGGTGGTCGCTATGGCGCCGGCTGTGTCGAGATTTCGATGAGGTCGAGGACCGCTCGGCTCTCCTCGTCGGAGGCGTCGGGGCGGACGCGGGCGTGGATCGTCCAGTCGTGGTGGCCGGCCGGGTCGGCGAGGGTCTGGGCGGCGGACCAGGGGACCGTGGCCTCGTCGAGCCGGAACAGGTCGCCGGACCGGGCCGTGGCGTCGATGCCGACCGCGTCGTGCTCGTCCCAGTACGGGGCCATGGCCCCGGCCAGCCGGTCGGACGACCAGTCGCGGGACCCCTCGCGCTCGACCAGCTCGCCGTAGGCACGCCGGCCGAGCAGCTCGACCCAGCGGAACAGCTCGTTGCGGACCATCACCCGGAACG
>DATHJB010000091.1 GCA_035316325.1 Acidimicrobiales bacterium | reverse complement strand
CTCCACCAGCCGCAGCCAGTTCTCGTCGGGATCGGAGAACCCGGTGAGCTCCTGGCTCGGGTTGGGGGTGGACGCGTCCTCGATCGTCGGGCCGACGAACAGGAAGTTGCAGGCCAGCCCGACCAGCAGCGCCACCGGGATGACCGCCGACGCCAGCCGCCGGGAGTGGCCCCGCACGTTGGCGTCGGCCAGCCAGCCGATCCGGGGCGCCAGCCGGCGGGGGACGACGCCGAGCAGCCGCGCCGCCACCGCCGCCGCCACGGGGCCGAGCAGGCCGAGCGCGGCCATGAGCACCAGGAGCGCCAGGAACGCACCGTCGACGGCGTCGGTGCCGCCGGCGGCCACGTTGACACCGAGGAGGGCGCCGGCGTCGGCGAGGGCGAGGACGCCCAGAACCGTCCGCAGCCACCCCAGACGGCGGCGCTCGGTGGCGGTGTCGCCCAGGGCCGCGGCGGGCGTGAGGCGGTTGACCCGGTGCACACCGAGCGCGCCGGCCACGACGGCGATGCCGGCCGTGGCCGCCAGGGCGACGAGGTGGGGGAGCAGGTTGGCCGGGATCTCGATGCCGGGCGCGGCGTAGCCGTGCTGCCGGAGGGCGTCGAGGAACCAGCGGGCACCCACCGTCCCGGCCAGCCAGCCGGGCGGCGTGACCGCGGCCACGACGACCAGCGCCTGCCACCGGACCAGCCGGTGGACCTGGCGGGGCGTGGCGGCGACCGTGCGGAGCAGCGCCAGGTCGGGGAGCTGCTGGCGGACCGCGAAGCCGAGGCAGTTCAGCATCACCAGCAGCGCGACGAGCATCGCCCCCTCGCCGAACACACCGGCGATGGTGCCGAGCTGGGCCTCGTCGGTGCCGGCCCCGGCCTTCAGGTGGGCGGGGGTGGCGATGTCGGCGGCGAGCAGCGACGAGAACAGGGTGATCGTGGTGACGGCCAGGAGCGCCGTGGCGGCCACGGCGACGAACGCGGTCGGTCGGGTCCGGATCTGGGCGACCGCGAGGCGGAGCACGTCAGGCTGCTCCCAGCCCGGCGCCCAGCCGCGCGGCGAGGTGGGTGGCGGAGGGGCGGTCGAGGTCGTCGACGACGGCACCGTCCTCCAGCACCACCACCCGGTCGGCGTACCCGGCCGCCAGCGGATCGTGGGTCACCATCACGCAGGTCTGGCCGATGTCGTCGACCCCGGCCCGCAGCAGCGACAGGATCTCGTGGCCGGTGCGGCGGTCGAGGGCGCCGGTGGGTTCGTCGGCGAAGACGAGCCGGGGTCGGCCGACCAGCGCCCGGGCGATGGCCGCCCGCTGCTGCTGGCCGCCGGACAGCTGGGCGGGGCGGTGGCGGGCCCGGTCGGCGAGGCCGACGTGCTCCAGGGCCCGGCGCACGGTGTCGGCGTCGACCCGGGTGCCGGCGAGCCGGCTGGGGAGCGCCACGTTCTGGGCGACCGTCATCGACGGGATCAGGTTGAAGGCCTGGAACACGAACCCCACCCGGTCGCGACGGCAGACGGCGAGCTCGCGCTCGGGCAGCCGGGAGACCTGGGTGCCATCCCACCACACCGAGCCCCGCGTGGGCCGGTCCATGCCGGCGGCGCAGTGCAGCAGGGTGGTCTTGCCCGAGCCCGACGGCCCCATCACCGCGGTGAACGTGCCGGTCCGCAGCTCGAGCGAGACGTCGTCGAGGGCCCGCACCTGGGCGTCACGGCGGCCGTAGACGTGGCTGACGGAGTCGAGTCGGATCATGCCTCGATCGTCCGCGACCAGGGTCGACACGTCGATCGAGGCTCCACCCGAACCGGGGGTTCGGGTACCCGAACCCCCGGCCGGTGGTGGCCGCTACTTCAGGTCGAGCATTCGTTCGAGGGCGACGCGGGCCTGGGCGGCGGTGTCGGCGTCGACGGTGATCTGGTTGGGCACCCGCCCGTCGACCAGCTCCTCCAGCACCCAGGCCAGGTGGGGGAGGTCGATGCGGTTCATCGTGGAGCAGGGGCAGATCAGCGGGTCGAGCGACACCACGGTCTTGTCCGGGTGCTCCTGGGCCAGCCGGTTCACCAGGTGAACCTCGGTGCCGACGGCGACGGTCGACCCGGCCGGCACCTCCTCCAGCGCCCGGATGATGTAGTCGGTGGAGCCCACCTGGTCGGCCAGCACCACGGTCTCGTGGGGGACCTCGGGGTGGACCACCACGATCCCGTCGGGGTGCTCGGCCCGGAAGGCGGCCACGTTCTCGGGCCGGAACCGCTGGTGGATCGAGCAGTGCCCCTTCCACAGCAGGAAGCGGGCGCTCTTGCAGTCGGCCTCGGTGAGCCCGCCCAGCTCGCGGCGCGGGTCCCACACCCGCATCTCGTCGAGGCCGTAGCCCATGGCGACGCCGGTGTTGCGGCCCAGGTGCTGGTCGGGGAAGAACAGCACCTTGTCGCCCCGCTGGAAGGCCCACTCGAGCACGGCCCGGGCGTTGGTCGACGTGCACACCGCCCCGCCGTTGCGCCCGACGAACGCCTTCAGCGACGCCGCCGAGTTCATGTAGGTGATCGGCACGATCCGCTCGAC
This sequence comes from Acidimicrobiales bacterium, assembly GCA_035316325.1. Classification (NCBI taxonomy): domain Bacteria; kingdom Bacillati; phylum Actinomycetota; class Acidimicrobiia; order Acidimicrobiales; species Acidimicrobiales bacterium. The sequence goes on along the minus strand of DATHJB010000091.1, from coordinate 37,209 downwards.
GTCGGTCACCTCGCCGAGCCCCTCCCACGCCTCCTCGACCTCGTCGATGTCGGCCATGTCGGCCATCGAGCACCCGGCGTTGAGGTCGGGGAGGATGACCTTCTGGTCGTCCGTGGTGAGGATGTCGGCCGACTCGGCCATGAAGTGCACGCCGCAGAACACGATGTACTCGGCGGCGGGTCGCTGCTGGGCGAGCACCGCCAGGCGGTACGAGTCGCCGCGGGCGTCGGCCCACCGGATGATCTCGTCGCGCTGGTAGTGGTGGCCGAGCACGAACAGGCGGTCGCCGAGCGTGGCCTTCGCTGTGCCGATCCGTTGGTTCAGGTCGTCTGTGTCCGCGGCGGTGTAGTCGTCCACCAGAGGGATCTGGAGCCGAAGCATGCTTTTGTCCTCCGAGGTGAGCCCTGGTGCTGGACGGTGGGGACAGCCCGGTCGCCACTCCCACGGGGATGTCGTCCCCAGGGCCTGATATGTCGCCGGTGTTTCCGGGCCGGCGTGGCCCGCAATCTATCGAGGACGGCTGGGGTTCCGACCACCGCGTGCGTCGATCGGGCCTACTTTGGGAGGGGCATGTCCGAGATCGGTACGTCACTGACGGCGGTGTTCGACTACGTGTGGGACCGGTTCACCGGCCGGCTCGCAGGCCTCACGGACGACGAGTACTTCTGGGAGCCGGTCGCCGACTGCTGGACCCTGCGGCAGGACGCCGACGGCCGCTGGGTGCTCGACGGCGGGGGTGGCTTCGGCCCGGCGCCCGACCCCGCACCCGTGACCACGATCGCCTGGCGCACGGGTCACGTGGTCGGCCTGTGCGTCGGCCGGTTCGGGGATCGGCTGTTCGGCGACGGGCAGCTGTGGGCGGGTGGGATCGACCCGCCGGGCACGACGACGGAGCTGCCCGCCTTCCTCGACGAGAACTACGCGCGCTGGCGGCCCGGGCTGGCGGCCGCGAGCGACGACGACCTCGGGCTGCCGCTGGGGCCGGCGTGGGGGATCTACGCCGAGCACAGCCGCACCGACCTGGCGCTGCACGTCCTCGACGAGCTGGTCCACCACGCCGCGGAGATCGGGCTGCTGCGCGACCTGTACGCCCGGCGTTAGCCCGAGTCGTTGGTGGTCGCGGCGGCGAGGCTGAGTCGTCTCTGATCGGTCTCCGACCACGGACGACTCGGGAACGGGGGAGCGACCACGAACGACTCGGGTCAGCCCGCGCATCCTCGACATCACCGAGCCGTAACGTGGCATCGATGGTTCAACGGCCGCCGGCAGGGACGATCCCGGACTCCCCGGGCTCCTACCAGTTCAAGGATCGTGAGGGCCGTGTCATCTACGTCGGGAAGGCACGGTCGCTGCGGTCGCGCCTGAGCAACTACTTCCAGAACGTCAGGAACCTGCCGCCCCGCACCGCGGCGATGGTGACGTGCGCCGAGACCGTCGAGTGGATCCAGGTCCGCAACGAGGTCGAGGCGTTGATGCTGGAGAACACGCTGATCAAGCAGCACCAGCCGCGCTTCAACATCCGCCTCAGAGACGACAAGAGCTACCCGTTCCTGGCCGTCACCGTGTCCGACGAGTGGCCCCGCCCGATGGTGATGCGCGGCTCCAAGCGCAAGGGCGTCCGCTACTTCGGCCCCTACGGCCACGCCTACGCCATCCGGGAGACGCTCGACCTCCTGCTCCGCACGTTCCCGGTCCGCAGCTGCTCCGACGCCAAGTTCCGCCGCCACCAGCAGCTGGGCCGCCCCTGCCTGCTGTTCCACATCGAGAAGTGCTCGGGCCCGTGCGTCGGCGAGATCGACAAGGCGAGCTACGACGTGCTGGTCGACGAGCTGCTGGAGTTCCTCGACGGCGACACCGACGCCATCGTCCGGCGCCTCGAGAACGAGATGCACGACGCGGCGTCGCTGCTGGAGTTCGAGCGCGCCGCCCGGCTGCGCGACCGCCTCACGAGCGTCCGCAAGGCCATCGAGAAGCAGCAGATGGTGGCCGAGCGCAACGAGGACCTCGACGTCGTCGGCATCGCCGAGGACGACCTTGAGGCCGCCGTCCAGGTGTTCTTCGTGCGCCGGGGGAGGGTGGTGGGCCGCAAGGGCTTCGTGGTCGACAAGGTGGAGGACGTCGGCCCCGGCGAGCTGGTGGGCGACATCCTCGAGGGCCTCTACGACGACCCGCCCCTCGGCATCCCCAAGGCGGTCCTGCTCCCCACCGAGCCCGACGACCCCGAGCTGTACGGCGACTGGCTCACCCACCTCCGCGGCTCGCGGGTCGACCTGCGGGTGCCGCAGCGGGGCGGCAAGAAGGAGCTGCAGGACACCGTCACCCGCAACGCCGCCGAGGAGTTCACCCGCCACCGCCTGCGCCGGGCGTCGGACCACAACTCCCGGGCCAAGGCGCTCAACGAGCTGCAGGACGCGCTCGGCCTGCCCGAGGCCCCGCTGCGCATCGAGTGCTACGACATGAGCCACATCCAGGGCAGCGACTACGTCGGCTCGATGGTGGTGATGGAGGACGCGCTGCCCCGCAAGAGCGAGTACCGGCGCTTCAAGGTGAAGGAGGTGCCGGGCAACGACGACTTCGCCGCCATGGAGGAGGTGCTGACCCGCCGCCTCACCGCCTACCTGAGCGAGCGGGGGCGTCCGGCGTCGGAGCGCCCGGGGAAGTTCGCCTACCCGCCCCAGCTGCTGCTGGTCGACGGCGGCAAGGGGCAGCTCGGCGTGGCCGTCCGGGTGCTGGAGGAGCTGGGTCTCGACGAGGAGATCCCGGTGGCGTCGCTGGCCAAGCGCTTCGAGGAGGTGTTCGTGCCCGGCCAGAGCGAGCCGGTGCGCATCCCCCGCGGTTCCGAGGCGCTGTACCTCCTGCAGCGCATCCGCGACGAGGCCCACCGCTTCGCCATCGCCTACCACCGCCAGCTGCGGGGCAAGCGGATGACGCAGTCGGTCATCGACGACGTCCCCGGCCTGGGGCCCACCCGCAAGACCCGCCTGCTGAGGGAGCTCGGGGGCGCGCGGGGTGTGGCGAGGGCCGGCCTCGACGACCTGAAGGCGCTCTCGTGGCTGCCCGACACCGTCGCCGAGGCGGTCTACGACACCCTCCACCGGGGGCCCGCCCGCCGGTAACCGGGCGGACCCGGGCCGCTGGGTAGAATGCGCAGGTCATGCCCATCGTCGTGCAGACGTGACGTCAGCGGGAAACTTGAGCGAGTTCGTCGTCATCACCGGTCTGTCGGGTGCCGGCCGCAGCCTGGCGGCCGACCACCTGGAGGACCTCGGCTGGTTCGTCATCGACAACCTGCCGCCGGAGCTGGTGCCCAAGGTGGTGGAGCTGGTGCAGACGCCGCGCTCGTCGATCGAGCGGGTGGCCCTGGTCGTCGGCACCGGTGCGTACCAGGACGAGGTGCTGCCGATGCTGTCGTGGCTGCGCTCGTCGGGGGCGAAGGTGCGGATCCTGTTCCTGGAGGCGTCGAACGACGCGCTGGTGCGCCGCTACAGCAACACCCGGCGGCGGCATCCGCTGTCGTCGAGCGGCGACGAGGAGCACCTGGTCGCCGCCATCGAGCGGGAGCGGGGGCTGCTCGACGAGGTGAAGGCCGAGGCCGACGTCGTCGTCGACACCAGCGACCTCAACGTCCACGAGCTGCGGCGCCGCATGCGGGTGCTGTTCGCTCCGGACGAGGAGGGCAGCGCCATGCAGCTGACGGTGCTGTCGTTCGGCTACAAGCACGGCCTGCCGCTCGACGCCGACCTGGTGTTCGACTGCCGCTTCCTGCCCAACCCCCACTGGGTCGAGGAGCTGCGGCCGCAGACCGGGCTCGACGCCCCGGTGAAGGACTTCGTGCTGGGCCAGCCGGCGGCCGGTGAGTTCCTCGACCACCTGATGGACCTGTTCGCCCAGCTCATCCCCGCCTACCTCAACGAGGGCAAGGCCTACCTCACGATCGCGATGGGCTGCACCGGCGGCCGTCACCGTTCGGTCGCCCTCGCCGAACAGGTCGCGCTCCTCCTCCGTCGCCAGGGCTACACCCCCAACGTCCACCATCGAGACGTCGAGAAGTGACCCCGGACGCGGGTCGCCGCCCGAGCATCGTGGCGGTGGGTGGAGGGCACGGGTTGGCGACGACGATCCGGGCCGCGCGGGGGTACGCGGGGTCGGTGACGGCGGTGGTCGCGACCGCCGACGACGGGGGGTCGACCGGGCGGTTGCGGAGCGCCAAGGACATGCTGGCCCCCGGGGACCTGCGGCGGTGCCTGGTGGCGATGGCGGGCATCGAGCAGCTGCCGCTGGGCCGGGCGCTGGAGCACCGCTTCGCCGGCACCGACGTGGAGGGCCACGCCCTCGGCAACCTCCTGCTGGCGGCCCTGGGCGAGGTGACCGGCGACCCCCTGGCCGCGATCGACGAGGTCGCCCGCCTGCTCGGCCTCGACCCGGCCACGGCACGGGTCCTGCCCGCCACCGTCGAGCCCGTGCGGCTCTGCGGCCGGACGGCCGGCGGCGCCCACGTCGTCGGCCAGGTGGCGGTGTCGGCCACCGACGACATCGAGCAGGTCGGCCTCGACCCGCCCGGCGCCCGGGCCCCCGCCGGCCTGGCGGAGACCGTCCTCGCCGCCGACCAGGTGGTGCTCGGCCCCGGCTCCCTCTACTCCTCGGTTCTGGCGGCGGCCGTGGTGGACGACCTGCGGGACGCGATCGCCAAGACCGACGCCCAGCGGGTGTACGTCTGCAACCTCCACGCCGACGGTGCCGAGACCGCGGGCTACGACGCCGCCCGCCACGTCGAGGCCGTGCGCGCCCACGGGATCGAGGTCGACGTGGTGCTGGTGCACTCGGGCACCACCGAGAGCCCGACCGACTTCGGGGCCGACACGGGGGTGAAGGTGGTGACCGCGGAGGTGGCCCGCCCGCACGGCCTGGCCCACGACAGCGTCAAGCTGGGCAGTGCGTTGGCCGCCCTAATGTCGTGCTCGTAAGGTGCGCTGCCAACAGCCGTCGCAGCGAAGCGTTCGCAACACAGAGAGTGAGAGAGGTCTGCTCTGATGACCATCCGCGTGGGGATCAACGGCTTCGGCCGCATCGGCCGGAACTTCTTCCGAGCGGCGAAGAAGGCCGGTGCCGACATCGACTTCGTTGCCGTCAACGACCTCGGGTCGGTCGAGACGATGGCGCACCTGCTCAAGTACGACTCGGTGCTGGGACGCTTCGACGGCGACGTCGAGGCCACCGACGACGGCATCAAGGTCGACGGTGACACCCTCAAGGTCCTGGCCGTACGCGATCCCAAGGAGCTCCCCTGGAGCGACCTGGGCGTCGACGTGGTGGTCGAGTCGACCGGCTTCTTCACCGAACGGTCCAAGGCCGCCGCCCACCTCGAGGCCGGCGCCCCGTTCGTGATCGTGTCGGCCCCGGCCGGCGGCGCGGACGCCACCTTCGTGGTCGGCGTCAACGACGACACCTTCGACCCCGCCACCCACAAGGTGGTGTCGAACGCCTCCTGCACCACCAACTGCTTCGTGCCCATGATCAAGGTGCTCGACGATGCCTTCGGTGTCGAGACGGGCCTGATGACCACGATCCACGCCTACACGGGCGACCAGAGCCTGGTCGACGGCCCCCACTCCGACCTGCGCCGGGCGCGGGCCGCCGCCATCAACCTGATCCCGGCCAGCACCGGCGCCGCCCGGGCCACCGGCCTGGTGCTGGAGTCGATGCAGGGCAAGCTCGACGGCCAGTCCGTGCGCGTCCCCGTGCCCGTCGGCTCGCTGACCGACTTCACGGGTGTCCTCGGCCGCGAGGTCACCAAGGACGAGGTGAACGAGGCGTACGCCGCCGCGGCGCAGTCGGGCCCGCTGGCCGACGTGCTCGAGTACTCGGAGGCGCCGCTGGTGTCGTCCGACATCGTGGGCTCGCCCGCCAGCTGCACGTTCGACTCCAAGATGACGATGTCGATCGGCAACCTGGTCAAGGTCTTCGGCTGGTACGACAACGAGTGGGGCTACTCGAACCGCCTGGTCGACATCACCCTCGTCGTCGGCGCCGGCAACCAATCCTGACCGGCACCGGCACCCACGCCATGAGCCTCCCCACGCTGGAGGACCTGCCGCCCCTGGAGGGGAAGCGGGTCCTCCTCCGCGCCGACTTCAACGTCCCCCTGTCCGGCGGGAAGATCACCGACGACCTGCGCATCCGCGCCGCCCTGCCCACCATCGGGTGGCTGCAGGACCACGGGGCGCAGGTCACCGCCTGCACCCACCTGGGTCGCCCGAAGGGCACGCCCGACCCTCGCTACTCGGTCGAGCCCGTCCGCGAGCGCCTCGGTGAGCTGACCGACGGCGTCGAGCTGTTGGAGAACCTGCGCTACGACCCGGGCGAGGAGGCCGACGACCCGGCGTTCGTGGCGAAGCTGATCGACGGGTTCGACGCCTACGTCAACGACGCCTTCGGGGCCTCGCACCGGGCCCACGCGTCGATCGTCGGCCCGCCCCGCTACCTCCCGTCGGCGGCCGGACGCCTGCTGGCGAAGGAGGTCGACGTGCTCCTCGGCCTCCGGAACAACCCGAAGCGGAAGTTCACGGCGATCCTCGGCGGCTCCAAGGTGAGCGACAAGCTGGCGGTGATCGGGGCGCTGCTCGGCGTGGCCGACGAGGTGCTCATCGGCGGCGGCATGTGCTTCACGTTCCTGGCCGCCCAGGGCCACCCGATCGGCGACAGCCTGTTCGAGCCCGACATGGTCGACGCCTGCAGGGCGCTGCTCGACGCCGGCCGCCCGGTGGTCCTGCCCAGCGACGTGACGGCGCTCGGCCCCGGCGGCGAGCTGTTCGCGCCCGAGAAGGGCGGTGACGTCCGCCAGGCCGGCACGTCGCTCCCGGACGGCTGGAAGGGCGTCGACATCGGCCCCGGCTCCGCCGCCGACTTCGGCGACCGCATCGCCGAGGCCCGCACGATCTTCTGGAACGGCCCGATGGGGGTGTTCGAGGATCCGCGCTTCGAAGCCGGCACCCGGGCCGTGGCCGAGGCGGTGGCCGACGCCAACGGGTTCACCGTGGTCGGGGGCGGCGACAGCGCCGCGGCCCTGGCCCAGTTCGGGCTGGACGACCGGATCGACCACGTGTCGACCGGCGGGGGAGCGTCGCTGGAGCTGCTGGAGGAGGGCGACCTGCCCGGCCTCGCCGCTCTCCGAGAAGGGATGACGAAGTAGATGGCCCAGGCCAAGCGCAAGCCGTTGATCAGCGGCAACTGGAAGATGAACCTGAACCACTTCGAGGCCACCGCGCTGGTGCAGAAGCTGGTCTACGAGCTGACGGTCGAGGACTTCGACCTGGTCGACGTGTCGATCCACCCGCCCTTCACCGACATCCGCACGGTGCAGACCTACTTCCTGGCCGAGAAGGACGCCCCGCCGATCCACATCGGTGCCCAGGACTGCCACTGGGAGGACGCCGGTGCCTTCACGGGCGCGGTGTCGCCGGCGATGCTGGCCAAGCTCGATGTGCAGTTCGTCATCGCCGGGCACTCCGAACGGCGCGAAGTGTTCGGCGAGTCCGACGAGTGGGTGAGCAAGAAGGTGCACGCCATCTTCCGCAACGGCATGACGCCCATCCTCTGTGTCGGCGAGACGCTGGAGGAGCGCGAGGCCGACGGCACCGAGGCGAAGGTGGTGGGCCAGGTGGGAGCGGGTCTCGCCGGCCTGAGCCCGGAGCAGGTCGCCGGCATGGTGATCGCGTACGAGCCCATCTGGGCGATCGGCACCGGCCGCACCGCGACGCCCGACGACGCCCAGGTCGTCTGCCAGCGCATCCGCGTCCAGGTGGCCGAGCTGTACGACCGGGAGACCTCCGACGCGATCCGCATCCAGTACGGCGGGTCGGTGAAGGCCGAGAACACCGCGGCGCTCATGGCGTGCCCCGACGTCGACGGTGCGCTGGTGGGCGGTGCGAGCCTCGAAGCCGAGAGCTTCGCGGGCATCGTGCGCTATCGCGATTGGGCGTGAGCGGGCGGGGGTAGTGAGGCCCCCGGTTCGCAATGTGGACGCGCGTCCCGTCGCGGCAGAGCAGGTTGTACGACAAAGCCCCCGATCGGTCGCGGAGTGCTCAGCCCGGTCCGAGTACAAGCTGCTGTTCAGCTAGTTGAAACGGGACATGTGTGGACAATCCTGGTAATGTCCCGCGCGCTCGTCACGTCGGTCGACCGCGGTCAACCGAGTTTCGCGGCGGGTCCCGACCAAGGGGGAGGAAGTCCGGCGGCACCGTGTGGCTCGTCGGTGTCTCCCCGCCGATCCCTCCAGGAGGTCCACTACATGAGACGACAGCGCAGGGGCTTGCAGCTCCTTGCTCTCATTCTTGGCCTGTCGATGATCGCAGCGGCATGTGGCGACGACGACGACGATGCCAGCAGCGAAGGCGATCAGGAAGCAGACGTAGCTACGCAGGAGGGCGGCGACCTCGTCCTGGGGGCCGAGCAGGAGCCCGACTGCATGGCGTGGACTCTCAGCTGCTCGGGTGCATCATGGGGCTTCTGGACGGCGCAGGTGAACACCATGCCGCGCGCGTTCGACATCGTGAAGCAGGACGACGACACCTGGGACTACGAGCCGAGCATCCTGCTCAACGGCGAGCCCGAGATCGAGCTCGATCCGGAGCAGGTCGTCACCTACTCGATCAGCGACGACGCGGTGTGGTCCGACGGTGAGCCGATCGTGTGCCAGGACTTCGTCTTCACGTGGGACCACGTGAAGAACGGTGCCGACATCTACGACCGCACCGGTTTCGTCGACATCGGGTCGGTCGACTGCACCGACGACAAGACGCCGGTGGTGACCTACGAGAACCCGTACGCGGGTTGGAAGCAGCTCTTCGGTGGCCAGTTCGGCATCCTCCCCTCGCACATCCTCGAGGGTCAGGACATCGAGGCGGCCATGGGTCGGGGCTACGAGTGGTCGGGTGGCCCGTGGGTCATCGACAGCTGGACGCCGGGCACGAGCACGGTGCTGGTCCCGAACGAGAACTGGTGGGGCGATCCCAAGCCGACGCTCGACACCGTGACCTTCCAGCTCGTGGCCGACACCTCGGCCGAGTTCGAGTCCTTCAAGGCCGGCGAGACGAAGGCGATCTACCCGCAGCCGCAGCTCGACGCCGTCGAGCAGATCGCGGCGGGCATCGAGGGGACGGGGTCGAGCATCAACGCCGACAGCACGCCGAACCTCGAGGCTCTGTGGATCAACAACGAGAAGCCGCCCTTCGATTCGCAGGCCGTGCGTCAGGCGTTCGCCTACTCGCTCGACCGCAACGCGGTCGTCGAGGCACTCTTCGGCGAGCTCGGCATCACCGAGGCCTCGCAGTCGTTCAACGCCACCATCCTGGGTGACTTCGGTGACCCGCAGGCCTTCGCCGGCTACGAGCAGGACCTCGACCAGGTCGACGAGCTCATGGAAGGCGACGGCTGGGCCAAGGGTGACGACGGCATCTGGGCCAAGGGCGGCCAGCGTGCCGCGGCCGTCTTCCGGACGACCGAGGGCAACGCCCGTCGTGAGCTGACCCAGGACGTGATCCGGGAGCAGGCCGCCGAGGCCGGCTTCGAGATCACCATCGACAACCTGGCGGCCGGTGACCTGTTCGGTCAGGCGCTGCCCCAGGGCGACTTCCAGCTGGCCCTGTACGCACAGGTGCTGACCAGCCTGGAGCCGTCGGTGAGCAGCCTGTTCCTGACGACCAACATCCCGACCGCGGAGAACGAGTTCAGCGGCCAGAACTGGACCCGCACGAACATCCCCGACGCGGACGAGCCGTTGACCGAGGTGGATCGCAACCCCGATGCGGAGGAGCGCTCGACGGCCATGGCGGACGCGGACGCGCTGCTGGCGGAGGACGCGACGTCCATCCCGCTGGACCCGCTGCCCAACCTGTTCCTGTGGAGCAACGACATCGTCGGCCCGCAGGAGGGTGAGGACAACCCCATCTTCGGTCCGTTCGCGGACATGCACACGTGGGCCCTCGCGGCTTCGTAGGTAATCGGGTCTGACCTGCCTGTGGGGCCCGGCCGAGCGCCGGGCCCCACAGCGGGCACCCAAGCTCCATCCGCTCTCGACCCCAAGGAGGAGCAACCGTGGGCACGCTCATCCTTCGCCGATTCCTCTACTCCATCCCCCTCCTGTTGCTGGGCTCGCTCATCCTGTTCTGGGCGGTGCGCACGACCGACACCTTCGACCCGACCGCGCGCCTGGCGCAGTCGCGCGACCGGACGGTGGTGCAGCAGGAGCGCGAGCGCCTCGGCCTCGACGATCCGATCATGGTGCAGTACGGCAACTGGCTCGGGGACTTCGTCACCGGCGACTTCGGCGAGAGCTCCCGCACCCGCGAGGACGTGTCGTCCATGATCCAGCGGGCGTTCGGGAACACCCTGCAGCTGATCGTCTGGGGCGTGCTCCTCTCGTCGATCGTCGCGATGTCGATCGGCGTCTACTCGGCGGTGAAGCAGTACTCGTTCGGCGACTACCTCTTCACGGGCCTCTCCTACGTGGGCATCGCCATGCCCCCCTTCTTCTTCGCCTACCTGGCGATCCACTACATAGCCGTGGAGCCGATCCAGTGGTTCAACCTGGACTCGGCGCCACTGAAGTTCGTCGGGCTGCACAGCGCCGGCCAGTCGGGCTTCAACTGGGACTACGTCCAGCACCTGATCCTCCCGGTCATGACGCTCACCGTGCAGATCGTGGCCAGCTGGACCCGCTTCCAGCGGGCGGCGACGCTCGACGTGCTGTCGTCCGACTACATCCGCACCGCCCGGGCGAAGGGCGTGCCCCGGCGGACGGTGATCCTGCGCCACGGCGTGCGCAACTCGCTGATCCCGCTGGTCACGGTGATGGCCGTCGACATCGGCCTGCTGTTCGGCGGGCTCATCATCACCGAGTTCATCTTCAACATCCCCGGCATGGGCAAGCTCTTCTACGACGCGCTGCTCAACGGTGACGCGCCCGTCATCCTCGCCTGGATGATGGTCTCCGGCGTCTTCATCCTGGTGTTCAACCTGCTGGCCGACGTCCTGTACGGCGTGCTCGACCCGAGAGTGAGGGTCTCATGATCAGCCCGGTGAGCCCCCGCGGCGACAGCGTCGAGCTCGACAGCACTGTTGCCCAGGACGCTGCCGGCGCGCCGCTGGCGCTCGAGCTCGGCATCGAAGGCGGCGACGTCTCCGGTCCGTCCGAGCCCGTGGCCCTGTCGCAGTGGCAGCTGTTCTCCCGGCGCTTCCGGCGCCACAAGTTCGCCATCGTCTCGATGTTCATCCTGGTGCTCCTGTTCGTGCTGTGCTTCAGCGCCGCCTGGATCTCCGACTTCCCGAAGGGCCAGACCGATCTGCTGGCCCGGAACGAGTCGCCCAGCGGCGAGCACTGGTTCGGCACGGACGAGGGCGGCCGCGACGTGTTCACGGACGTCCTCTACGGCGGCCAGATCTCCCTGCGCATCGGCCTCAGCGTCGCCATCGTGTCGACGATCGTGGGCACCGCGTTCGGAGCGCTGGCCGGCCTGTACGGCAAGTGGGTCGACCAGATCCTCATGCGGCTGACCGACCTGTTCCTGCTGGTCCCCCTGATCGCCGTGCTGGCGGTGGCCCTGGAGCGCTTCGGCAAGAAGCCGAACACCGTGGTGTTCGTGCTGGCCGGGCTGTTCTGGATGCAGATCGCCCGGGTCGTGCGCGGTCTCACGCTGTCGCTGAAGGAGAAGGAGTTCGTCGAGGGCGCCCGGGCTGCCGGTGCGTCCGGGCCGCGGATCGTCCTGCGGCACATCCTGCCGAACTGCATCGGGCCGATCATGGTGAACCTCACGCTGCAGATCGCGGTGGCGATCATCGCCGAGTCGACCCTGTCGTTCCTCGGCTTCGGCGTGCAACGTCCGGACATCTCGTGGGGGACCATGCTCAACGACAACCGCGACAACTTCGACGAGACCATCCACACGCTGCTGTTCCCCGGCTTCGCCATCCTGATCACGGTGCTGTGCGTGAACGCCCTCGGCGACGGCTTGCGCGACGCCTTCGACCCCCACGCCAAGCATTGAGGACCGGCTGATGGCGCGCAACAAGACCAAGGACCGGCTGGCCGTCGACATCCTTCCCGAGCGGGCCAACTGGGCGGGCCCGCTGCTGGAGGTGCGCGACCTGTCGGTGAGCTTCCCGACCGAGGACGGCGTGGTGAAGGCCGTCGACCAGCTCACCTTCGACGTGCGGCCCAACGAGGTGCTCGGCATCGTCGGTGAGTCGGGCTCGGGCAAGAGCGTGACCTCGCTGTCGATCCTGGGCCTGCTGCCCACCACGGCCCAGATCACCGGCGAGATCCTGTTCTGCGGGCAGAACCTGCTGGAGATGACCGAGGGCCAGCTGCAGTACCTGCGGGGCCGGCGCATCGCCATGGTCTTCCAGGACTCACTGGCGGCGCTCAACCCCGTCTACACGGTCGGGACCCAGATCGCCGAGGCCATCGAGGTCCACCAGGAGCTCAACAAGGCGGACCTGCACGACCGGGTGCAGGAGCTGCTCAACATCGTGGGCATCCCCAACCCGAAGGACCGGGCCAACCAGTACCCGCACGAGTACTCGGGCGGCATGCGGCAGCGGGCGATGATCGCCATGTCGATCGCCAACGACCCCGACGTGCTCATCGCCGACGAGCCCACCACGGCGCTCGACGTCACCATCCAGGCCCAGGTGCTCGACACGCTGGAGCGGGTGGAGGCGAGGACGAACTCGGCGGTGGTCCTGATCACCCACGACCTGGGCGTCGTCGCCGGCGTGGCCCAGCGCGTGATGGTGATGTACGCGGGGCGCAGCGCCGAGGTCGGCACCGTCAACGAGGTCTTCTACGAACCGTCCCACCCCTACACGAAGGGCCTGCTGGCGTCGCTGCCCCGCATCGACCGGCGCACCAGCGAGCGGCTGCACCGCATCAAGGGCCAGCCGCCGTCGCTGATCCACGTGCCGTCGGGCTGCCCGTTCCATCCCCGGTGCCCGATCGCCGAGGTCCCGGGCGTGTGCGACACCGAGCGGCCCCAGTTGCTGGAGGTCGGCGTGACCCATTGGTCGGCGTGCCACTTCGCGGAGCGCCTGATGTCCGAGGTGAAGGATCGGCAGTATGGCGCCGACTGACGTGACCGAGACGCCCGAGGCCCCCGAGACGCCCGAGGCACCTGAGGAGACCGAGGCACCTGAGGAGACCGAGGCTCCCGAGGAGACCGTGTCGGACGACGGCGCGGCCCCCCTCCTGCGGGTGGTGGACCTGGTGAAGGAGTTCCCCGTCGTCGGCGGGCTGCTGCGCCGGCCGGTCGGGTCGGTGAAGGCGGTGTCGGGCGTCAGCTTCGACATCGCCCGCCGCGAGACGCTGGGCCTGGTGGGCGAGTCGGGCTGCGGCAAGTCGACCACCGGTCGCCTGGTGCTGCGGCTGCTCGAGGCGACCTCCGGCACCGTGGAGTTCGACGGCATCGACGTGATGGACGCGTCGGGACGCGAGATGCGGGCGCTGCGGCGCCGCATGCAGATCGTCTTCCAGGACCCGTTCGCGTCGCTCAACCCCCGGATGACCGTCGACGGGATCATCAGCGAGCCGCTGCGCATCCACGGCCGCTACAAGAACGGCGGCAAGTCCCGGGTCAAGGAGCTGATGGAGCTCGTGGGCCTCAAGCCCGAGCACGTCAACCGCTTCCCCCACGAGTTCTCGGGGGGCCAGCGCCAGCGCATCGGCATCGCCCGGGCGCTGTCGCTCGACCCGGACCTGCTGGTGCTCGACGAGCCGGTGTCCGCGCTCGACGTGTCGATCCAGGCCGGCGTGGTGAACCTGCTGGAGGAGCTGCAGGAGGAGCTGGGCCTCGCCTACCTGTTCATCGCCCACGACCTGGCGGTGGTGCGGCACATCTCCGACGTCGTGTCGGTGATGTACCTGGGCAAGATCGTGGAGACGGCGACCGCCGACGACCTCTACGAGCACCCCGGCCACCCCTACACGCAGGCGCTGATGTCGGCGGTGCCGGTGCCCGACCCGATCAAGCAGCGCGAGCGGCTGCGGATCATCCTGCCCGGTGACCCGCCTTCGCCGATCAACCCGCCGTCGGGCTGCCGCTTCCGCACCCGCTGCTGGCATCGCACCCAGCTCGAGGAGGGCGGCGTCGACACGGCGATCTGCGCCGAGGAGGAGCCGCTGCTGCAGATCCGCCGCGAAGGCGATCTCGAGCATCCGGTGGCCTGCCACTTCGCCCGGGAACGCACCGTCGTCTGAGAAGGTCAGCGGAGAGGTCCACCGTGTCTCGTGTTGCGGTGCTGCGTTGTCGGGAAGCCTCGCTGGTGAGCTGGTCGTCGGCCGCCAAATGCCGGACTCGTGGGCTGTGCTTTGCGCCCGATCCGCTCGGCTTCTAAGTTGTCGCAGTGGTTCTCACTTGGGTCGCCGCGGCCTTCAACGTCGGCTCGTCGCTGTTCCTGCTCGTGCTCGTGCTGATGCACAGCGGCAAAGGCGGTGGCCTCTCCGACATGTTCGGCGGTGGCATGGGGTCGAGTGCCATGGGGTCCACCGTGATGGAGCGCAACCTCGACCGCATCACGGTCGTGATGGCGCTGATCTGGAGCTTCACGGTCATCGCCCTCGGCCTGTTGCTCGACTGAGCGATCCGGCCACTGCGGGTGGCCGGCGGACGAGCTGCGTGGTGGTGTTTGCAGTTTGTCGATCATGCCGGTAATTACCGGGTGTGCCCTTTGTTCGCGAGTGTCCACGGCCATGACGACAGCGGCCGTGGTGTTGGCAGCGGGCGGCGGGGCCCGGTACCTGAACGGTGGGGGAGACAGCCACAAGCTGCTGGCCCCGTTCATGGGTTGGAACGTGGTGGGATGGGCGATCCTCTCCGCGGTGTCGGCCAAGCTCGACGCCACCTACGTGGTGGTGGGCGCGGTCGACGTGCCCCGGGTCGAGGGCGCCGAGTACCTCGACAACGGTCGCTGGAACTACGGGCTGGCCACCTCGCTGCAGGTCGGCATCGCCGCGGCGGCGAAGCAGGGGCACAGCTCGGTGATCGTGGGGCTGGGCGACCAGCCGCTGGTGGTGGGCGATGCCTGGCGCCAGGTGGCCGACGCGACCGGCCGGATCGCGGTGGCGACCTACGACGGGCAGCGGGCGCATCCGGTCAAGCTCGACCGGCGGGTGTGGCCGCTGCTGCCCAGCGACGGCGACGCCGGGGCCGGGCTGCTGATGCGGCGCCGTCCCGACCTGGTGGTCGAGGTGCCCTGCCCGGGGCACCCGGCCGACATCGACACCCCCGACGACCTGCGCCGCTGGGGCTGACGCCCCGGTGACCGCGGTGCTCGACGGCCGCGCCTCGCGCGCGGGCCCGTACACCTACCTCGCGGCGTACTTCGCCGGGGGAGCCGGGGCCGCGGCACTGGTCACCGCCCTCGGCAAGCTGGCGTTCGACCTGAGCGGGCGGGAGCTCGACCTCGGCCTGCTGGGCCTGGCGGAGTTCGCCCCGGCCGCGCTGCTGGTGCTGCTGACCGGCTCGGTGGCCGACCGGGTGCAGCGGCGCTGGGTGTCGTCGGCCGGGTCGCTGGGGGAGTGCGTGGTGGCGCTGCTGATGACGCTGTACGTCGCCAGCGGGCCGAGTGCGATCGGGCCGCTGTTCGGCCTGGCGCTGCTTCTGGGGGCGGCGCGGGCGTTCGTGGCGCCGGCCTCCCGGTCGCTGCCGGCCGACCTCGTGCCGCCCGAGCGGCTGCCGTGGCTGGTGGCCCGGTGGACGATCATCTTCCAGCTCGCCCTGGTGACGGGGCCGGTGATGGCCGGCTTCCTGTACGCCGTCGACGAGCGGGCGCCGTTCGCCGCCGCGTCGGTGCTGTTCCTGGTCGCCGCGGTCGGCTTCGCCCGCCTCCCACCCCCGCTGGTGACCCCGGCAGCTGCGGCTGCGGCCGAGGTCGCCGTCGAGGAGTCGGCCGTGGCGGCGACGGCGGTGACCGCGAGCGAGACCGCGGGGGAGATCGGGGAGGTCGGGCGGGGTGGGTTGCACGAGGCGTTCGAGGGGCTGCGGCTGGTCCGCCGCCAGCCGATCCTGCTGGGCGCCATCTCCCTCGACCTGTTCGCCGTCCTGTTCGGCGGGGCGGTCGCCCTGCTGCCGGCCATCGCCGAGGAGCGCCTCGGCGTGGGGGCGGTCGGCCTGGGCTGGCTGCGGGCCGCGCCCGGGATGGGTGCCGCGGCGGTGATGCTGGTGCTGGCCATCCGCCCGGTGCGGCGGCACGTCGGCCCGCTGCTGCTGGGGGCGGTGGCGCTGTTCGGGGTGGCCACGATCGTGCTGGGCGCCACCCGCAGCTACGCCGTGGCCTTCGCCGCGCTGCTGGTGCTGGCCGGGGCCGACGCGCTCAGCGTCTTCATCCGGGTGACGCTGGTGCCGCTGGTGACGCCGATGTCGGCCCGGGGCCGGGTGCTGGCGGTGGAGAACGTGTTCATCGGGGCGTCCAACGAGCTGGGGGCGTTCGAGTCGGGCGTGGCCGGCCAGCTGCTCGGCCCGGGCCTGGCGGTCGGCTTCGGCGGCGTCGCCACCCTGTGCGTGGCCGGCCTGTGGTGGCGCCTGTTCCCCGCCCTACGCGGGGTCGACCGCTTCCCCCGCCCGGGTTGAGTCGTCTGTGGTCGCCTCGGCGAAATGTGCACGGGAACGCTCGGAAACCGTGCGTTCCCGTGCACATTTCGGAGCGAGCCAGTGGCCGACGAGGTCGCGGTAGAGGTCCGACCGCTCGACCAGCTCGTCGTGGGTGCCGAGGGCGACGCGAGGGCCGTCCATCAGCAGCACCCGGCGGGCCCGCTGGGCGGAGCTGAGGCGGTGGGCCACCACCACGAGCGTGGTGCCGGGGCGGTCGGCGAAGGCCCGCTCGACCACGGCCTCGGCGCCCGGGTCGAGGTGGCAGGTGGCCTCGTCGAGGACCAGCAGCCGGGCGGGCGACAGGTAGGCCCGGGCCAGCGCCACCAGCTGACGCTCGCCGGCCGAGAGCCGCGACGGCTCCAGCTCCGCCCCGGCGCCGCCCAGCCGGCCCACCAGCTCGGCCATGCCCAGCGCCGCGAAGACGGCGTCGCGCTCGGCCGACCCGGCGTCGGGGCGCAGGTAGCGGACGTTCTCGTCGAGGGTGCCCCGGAAGACGTAGGCCTGCTGGGGGATCAGCACCCGGTGGCGGGCGGCCACCGCCGTGGCGGGCTGCCCGCCCAGCAGCACCCGGCCCTCCTGCGGGGTCAGCACGCCGACGAGCAGCGCCGCCAGCGTCGACTTCCCCGCACCGCTGGGCCCCACGACCGCCAGGTGGTCGCCCGGCGGCACCTCCAGGCCGAGGTGCCGCAGCACCGGCTCGGCCGCCGCCCGGTAGCGGAAGGTCAGGTCGTCCACCACCAGGCTCGGTTCGTCGGGGGTGGCGCCCTCGGCGGGGCGGCGCAGGTCGAGGACGTCGGGGGACGAGGCGTCGTCGTCGATGCGCTCGACGGTGACCGTGAGCTGGGCCAGCGGCGCCCCGATGCCCCCGACCACCGACGACACCGCCGGCCCCAGGCCCTGGATCAGGTAGGTGAGCGTGCCGAGGAGGGCGCCGGCGGACAGGCCCCGGTCGAGCAGCCAGCCGGCCGCGAACAGCACCAGCACCATCGGCAGCCGCCCGCCGACGGCCACGATCACGGTGCGGACCGCGCCGACCCGGGCCATGGCCCGGCCGGCCGCCACCTGCTCGTCGATGCGCTGGCCGAGGTCGGCCTCGACGATGTCCTCGCCCCCGCAGGCGACCACGTCGCGCAGGCCGTCGGCCACCTCGTCGGCCAGCTCGGCAAGCCGCTCGTCGGCCAGCAGGAGGCGGCGCTGCTGGCGGGACACCGCCGGCAGGCTGAGGGCGAAGGCGGCGAACGAGAGCGCCAGCGGCACGATGACGAGCGGGAGCACGACCGGCGCCAGGGTCAGCAGGCCGACGAGGGCGGCGACGATGGCGGCGACGAAGCTGAGCACCAGCAGCAGCAGGCCGGCGACGGTGTCGCGCACCTGCTCCACGTGCTGGGTGAGGCGGGCGACGGCGCCACCGTTGCCGGTCGCCGGCCCCCGGAGCGCGTTCTCGACCACCAGCCGCACGAGGTCGTCGCGCAGCGGCTCGACCAGGCGGGCGACGCCGAGGTAGGTCCGGCGGGCCCCCACGGCGCCGACGGGGATGGTGGCGGCGAGGAGCCCCAGCCAGGCGAGCCCGGTGGCCGGCCGGTCGGCGAGGAACCCGTCGTCGACGGCCCGCGCCACGGCCTGCCCGCTCACCAGCGTCGGCACCGCCCCGACCAGCGCCCACACCCCCAACCCCGCCAGCCCCCGCCGCTCCCGCAGGATCCCCCGCAGCCGCTCCCGCGCGGTCCCGACGGTCATTCCGACCCCGCCGTGGCTGCGGGGCCCACGGCCACCACGATCGCCTCGACGCCCCCGGCGCCGCGGGGCTCCAGGGATGCTGGGGTCGTCCGGGGAGCCGGCGTGGCGCGGCTGCCGACGTCGCCGGCGGCGATAGCGGTGGGGGGAGCGGGAGCGGGAGCCGGAGCCGGAGCGTCGTCGGGCAGGAAGATGGCCCGGTACGACGGGTCGGCCCACAGCACCTCGTGGGGGGCGCAGGCGCGGATGCGGCCGCCGTCGAGCCAGGCGACCAGGTCGGCCCGGGCCGCCGTGGCTCGGCGGTAGGTCACCACCAGGCGGGTGCGGCCCTGCATCTGGGTGGTGACCGCGGCGGCGATCTGGGCTTCGGTGGCGGTGTCGAGGCTCGACGTGGCGTCGTCGAGGATCAGCACCCGGGCCTCGTGGGCCAGTGCCCGGGCCAGGCCGATGCGCTGCAGCTCACCCCCGGACAGCGGCGTGTCGGCCAGCGAGGCGGCGTAGCCCTCGGGCAGCCGGGCGATGAAGCCGTCGGCCCGGGCCGCCTCGGCCGCCGCCCGCACCCGGGCCGGCTCCGGCATGTCGACCCCGAAGCGGATGGCCTCGGCGATCGTCCGGTCGAGCAGCGCCGGTCGCTCGAAGGCGTAGGCCACGGCCCGGCGCAACGACCGGCGCTCGAGCTCCGGCAGCGGCACCCCGTCGAGCAGCACCGCGCCGGCCGCCGGGTCGCACAGGCGACCGGCGAGCGCCGCCACCAGCGACTTGCCCGCCCCCGACCGCCCCACCAGCGCCACCACCGACCCGCCCGGCAGCACCAGGTCGAGGCCGTCGACCACCGGGTCCGCGGCCCCGGTAGGGCCGGCGGTGACGCCTCGCAGCTCCAGCCGCCCCGGCCCGTCCGCCACCAGGTCGCGGGTCCCGTAGGCGGGCGCCGGCACCGAGAGCACCTCGGCGACCCGCTGCGCCGCCGCCCGCGCCCGGGTCAGCGCCGCCAGCTCGTCGAGCATCCCGCCGATGCCGGCAGCCATCACCGCGTAGCGGCTGGCGGCCAGGAGCTCGCCGGCCGTCAGCTGCCCGGCCGACATGCGGGCGCCCGCCACGGCGATCACCGCCACCTGGGTGAGCAGCACCACCGGCTCGCCCCGGAACGCCAGCCGGGCGAGGTTCTGCCACACGGCCGCACCCTGCTCCCGGAGCGCCGGCAAGGGGCCCAGCACCCGCTCGACCTCGGCGTCGGTGGTGCGGGCCGCGGCGATGGTCCGGGAGCCGGTCAGCGCGTCGACGAGGCGCGACGCGATCGACCCCTGCGCCTCGAGGTAGCCGGCGGTCGCGGCCTGGGCGCCGCGCAGGTAGGTGCGCACCGCCCCGCTCACCGACACCATGCCGAGGCCGAAGGTCAGCGCCAGCCACGGGTCGACCAGGAAGAGGGCGACCACCGCGCCCGCCGGCGGGATGACCGCCGCCGCCAGCCCGGCGACCACGACCACCGACCGGGCCGCCGTGGCCGTGCCGCTCACCAGGCGCGCCACGAGGTCGCCCTCGGCGGTGGTCTGGGACAGGCCCGGCCCGGCCGCGAGCACGTGGTGCACCAGGTCGCGGCGGAGGCGACCGGTCGTCGCCGCGGTGCCGGCGCCCGACACGAGCAGGCTGGCGACGTCGACCGCCACCACGACCACCACCAGCGTGGCGGTGGCGACGAGGGTCCCGCCGGCGGCGTCCCAGGTCGGTTCGCCGGCGCGGGTGGCGGTGACCAGCTGGTCGACCGCTCGACCGAGGAGAGCGGGGAGGGCCAGGGTGGCGCCGGCGCCGAGGGTCGCCAGCAGCATCAGGGGCGCGAGCCACCCGCCGGCGCCGCGCACGGCGGCGACCAGCACACCGTCGCCGGTGACGTCGACGTCGGCGCGGGAGCTCGGTCGGTTCGGTCGCAGGGTCCTGTCCTCCCTCCATGCGGCGCGGATCGGGTCAGGGACGCGACGGGCGGCACCGCCGCGAGCGGTGGTCGGTGACATCGAGCTCTCACCGACCACCGTCGCGGGGTGCCTGTCCGAGCGTCAGCAGATGACGATGCTGAGGCTGCTGTCCGATCCGCCGCAGATGAGGAGGCTGAGACCGCTGTGGTCCTTGCCGCCACCACCGCCGCCGCCGTGACCGCCGGTGGTGTCCATTCCCTGGAGGTCCAAGAGTGTCATTGTGTTCACCTCCTCTCCTTCAACTGGTCGGTCGTGTGGCCGCGTGCAGGCTCCAGGAAGGGGAGGTGCACGGGGCGATCGTGGAGGGCCGCGCCCAGGGCGAAGAGCACCCCGGCGGCCCCGGTGGCCAGGTCCATCGACAGGCGCAGCAGCTGGTCGCCCGGGAAGGCGAGGTGGCCCTGGTAGGTGAGGGCGTGCCAGCCGAGCCGCCGCACCTGGGCGGCCACCTCGGGGGTGGCCGGCGCCCCCGCCGGGCGGCCGTCCGCCAGCGACAGGACCATGCCGGCCCGCCCGTTGAACAGGCCGGGCTGCACGTAGAACATGGCGTCGGCGCCCGCCCGGATGGCGGTGACGGCGTCGGCCAGCTCGTCGTCGGGGCGGTGGGCCAGGTAGCGGGTGAGCACCAGGCCGATGCCGGCGCTGCCGAGCGCCAGGTAGGGGAGCGTCCGGAAGCCCTCGTTCACGTGCATCTGGCCGTCGGCGAGCGTGACGCAGCGGCGCAGGTCCTGCCGTAGGGCGGTGGCGGCGAGGTCGAGCAGCGCCGGGTCGCCGCCGTGCTCGTACATGCGCACGAACAGCAGCGCCGGGCCGGACGACCCCCGCATGAGCCCGGCGAACGGGTGGCCGTTGCCGCTGGTCTCGGCGACGTCGTCGACATGACCGAGCCGGTCGCCGAGCCGCTGGGTGATCTGCTGGGCGGCGTCGTGGAGCGCCGGGTCGCCGGTGGCGTCGGCCATGTGCAGGTAGTTGAGGCCCATGCCGGCGAGCCCGCCGTAGAGGTCGTCGCCGGCGCTCTCCCAGCCGTGGTCGAGGCAGGCGTCGAGGATCTTGGCGGCCTCCTCGGCGTGGCCCAGGCGGGCCAGCACGTGGGCGATGCCGTGGGCGCCGTCGTAGAAGCCCGGTCGGGCCTCGGCGCCGGTGTCGGGTGCGGGGCCGTGCAGCCGCTGGACCAGCCATTCCTCGTGGTCGGGGAAGCGGCCGACCCCGGTGACGTCGAGGGCGAGGAGCACGCCGGCGGCGCCGTGGGCCACGTTGAGGCCGCCGGTGTGGAACTGCACCACGTCGCCGGGGAAGAGCCGGTCCTGCCGCTCGGGCGTGGCGCTGGCCAGCACGGCGTCGCCGACGGCCTGGCGGGTGCGCTCCCAGCCGCCGGGGTCGGGCTCGATCCGCCACGCCGACGGGACCACCGTGGCGGCGGCGGGGCGTCCCGTGATCACCTCGACCGCTTGGTCGAGCCAGGCCCGGGGCACGGGGAAGGTGTCGGCGACGGCGTCGGCGAGGTGGGCGGCCTTGGCCCGGTCGAGGGCCAGGAGCCGTTCGAGCGGCAGGAACAGGGCCAGCTGCAGGCAGGCCAGGGCGTAGAGGTCGAGGTCGACGCCGCGGCGCTCCGGGGGAGCGACGTAGCCGACGGCGCCGAGGGTGGGCCGGCGCTCGGCGTCGACGTCGTCGGCCACCTCGAAGTCGATCAGGCAGATGCGCCCGTCGGGCCGGACGAGCACGTTGAACATGTGCAGGTCGCCGTAGACGATGCCGCGCTCGTGGATGGCGGCGACGGCCTGGGCGACGTCGTGGTGGATGGCTCGGGCCCAGTCGGCGAAGGCGGTCAGCTCGTCGTCGCTCGCCTCGGCGCCGAGCACGGGACATCGCTGCGCCAGCACCGTGTTGAGCGCCTCGCCCTCGACGTGCTCCATCACCAGGAACTCGTGCTCGCCGATCGTCAGGTGGTCGACGAGCCGGGGCACGGCGTCGAGCCCGCGGAGGCGCTCGAGGGCGTCGCGCTCGCGGCGGAGGCGGGCGACGGCATCGGTGCCTTCGCCGTCGAGCCCGGCGTGGGGTCGGGCCTCCTTGAGCACCACCCGCTCGCCGGACCGCCGGTCGACGCCGGCGTACACGCCGCCGCCGTTGGAGAAGTGGAGCGCCTGGTCGATGGAGTAGGGCAGTTCCCCGAGGGTGGTGGCGTTGCGGGCCGCCAGGTGGGGGGCGAGGCACGCCGGGGGCGTGACCCACGGCGGCACCGCGAACACGGGCCCGCGCACGTCGGGCACGAGCTCGCCGTCGGCGTCCTCGATGGCCAGCACCAGCTCGCCGTGCTCGTCGTGGCAGTGGCGGGGGGTGAAGCCGCCGTAGCGCACGTGGACCGGGCCGTCGCCCCAGCGCAGGTCGCTCAGGATGTAGGGGCCGGGCTCGCCGGCGAGGGCGCGGGCGAGGTCGCCGCACAGGATCTCGAGCTCGGCGTCGTCGCGGGGGTAGACGGTGACGAGCTTGCCGCTGCCGCCCCGACCGGCGTACTTCGCGTTGCGTGCCAGCACCACCCGGGGGCCGGAGAGGAACTTGAAGGGCACGTGCCGTTGGAGGCAGTAGTCCCAGACGGTCTCGATGATCCGCTCGGCGTTGTCGAGGCAGCCCGACACGTGGATCTTCCAACCCTGGCCCGGGAGGTCGTGGTCGTCCGGCGAGAGAATGATCCAGTCGCCGCGGGGGACCCGTCGCCAGAGATGCGGAGCTTCGCGCCTGCTGAGAGCGTAGGACTCGGCGGTGACCGCTCTCCCTGGATTGTCATAGAACAGGGGATCTGCCATGCAAAATGCTTCGTAGTCATTGTTCATGCAGGGGCGATCTCCGACGGGTTCATTTGCCACTTGTTTGCCGGGGGCAGTTCCGGGAAGTCAGCGCCTTGGGGTGCTGGCTACTTGCCTGTCAGAAGGTCGCACTGGTGGCCTCGCCCGTCAAGACCCCTTGGCGCGCAACGTCGAGAGGTCTTGACATGTCTGTTATTAGCCATAATTGAGTGGTCGAGGATATTTACAATGTAAGGCAGGTTCGACGTCCCATCGTTCCTGCTCTTCATGGTCAAATGTCCGTTTTCCACCCATTGCGAGGCGGAGGCAGTGCATGCAGGGCCAGCGGATCGAGGACGTCCTCATCGAGCGCTTGCGATTCGGGTTGTCGCCTCGGCGGGAGCTCTGCGACGGTGGGCACGTCGCGGCCCTGGCCGAGGTGCTCGACGACGTGCCGCCGATCCTCGTCCACCTCCCCACGCTGCGGGTGATCGACGGCGTGCACCGGGTGCACGCGGCGCTCTCGCTGGGGCGGGTGACGATCCGGGCGGTGCTCTTCGACGGCGACGAGACCGCGGCGCACATCGAGGCGGTGCGCAGCAACGTCACCCACGGCAAGCCACTCACGCTGGGGGAGCGGGAGAAGGCGGCGACCCGGATCGTCGAGCTGGTGCCCGAGTGGTCGGACCGGCGCATCGCCGGCGTCAGTGGGCTGTCGCCGAAGACCGTCGCCCGGCTGCGGGGCCGCGCAACCGAGGATTCTGATCAGTCACGCGCCCGCATCGGGCGTGACGGGCGGAAGCGGCCGGTCGACCCGTCCGAGGTCCGGCGTCGCGTCGCCGAGGTGGTGCGGTCCGACCCCGACGCCTCGACCCGGTCGATCGCCTCCCTCACCGGCGCCTCGCAGGCGACCGTGCGCGACGTGCGCCAGCGGCTCGGCCGGGGTGCCAGCGAGTTGGCGGCCCGCTCGGGTCGGCGCCGCAAGCGCAAACAGGCCCAGGAGGAGCCCGGCGCGGCGCCGCCCCCGGAGCCGACCGGCCCCGACTTCGTGGCGTGGTTCGAGCAACGCCGCATCGACGAGGCCGACTGGCAGCTGTTCGTCCACGACCTGCCGATCAGCCGGGTCTACGAGGTCGCCGACGCCTGCCGCCGCTACAGCGCCGCCTGGCGTGCCTTCGCGATCGCCCTGGAGGACCGCGCCCGCGCCCACCGCCGCTCCTCCGGCCACATCGCCGCCCCCACCCCCACCGCCTCCGACTGAACGTCGCTGCAGGGTGGGGCGACCGAAACGGTCGCTCGGCACCGCCGAGTGCCCGACGGCCGGATCGCTGCGACGTACGGCGACCGATTCGGTTCGTGGGCGACGCAGCGACGGGGGTGGGTCAGGCGGTGGCGGCCAGGTGGGCGGTGGCGCGGCGGGTGATCTCCTCCAAGGTGCGTCGGGTGGCGGCGAGGTCGGTGGGCGGGAGGTCGCCGTAGAGGTCGTCGGTGATCCGGGTGACCGTCTGGCGGAGGGGGCGGAACACCACCTCGCCGGCCGCCGTGAGGGAGAGGCGGGGGTCGTCGTCGCCGGCGGAGGCGATCAGACCCGACGACACCAGGTCGTCGATCGAGGCCGCCGCCAGGGCCTCGCCCGCCACGCGGCCGGCGACCTGCTGGCGAACCAGCTCGTCCCGCCCGAGCGGCCCGGCGGTGTCGAGGACGACCAGCGTCGTCCACTCGGGGAACGACAGGCCGGCCTCGTCGCTCAGCTGCTCCAGCAGGGCTCGCAGCGTCCGCTCGGCAGTACCGAGGTAGCGGGTGAGCGGGGGAGTGGTAGCGGTCATGGCTCGTCTCCGGTCTCGACGTCGGGTTCGGGTTCGGGTTCGGGGGCCGCCTGCAACAGCGTTTGCAGGGACTTCCCGAGGGTGCGGATGCGGCTGCCGTCCGGGCCGCCCAGGGGCGCGGTCAGCTCGGCGTCGAGCGCCCGGACGACGGTCATCGCCCGGTCGGCGATCTCCGCGCCCTGGTCGGTGAGCGTGAGCTGCCGGGCCCGGGCGTCGGTGGGGTCGGTCACCCGGGCGACCAGCCCGCCCCGCTCGAGCGCCCGCGCCAGCTTCGACACGTAGATCGGCCCCAGCCCGGTGTACTCGGCGAGCCGGCGCTGGCTCGGGGTCTCCCCCCGGCGGGCGAGGGCCCGCAGCGAGGCCAGCGCCGAGTACTGGGCGTGGGTCAGCCCGAACTGCGCCACCTCCCGGTCGACCGCCGCCCGCCACCGCAGCGCCAGGTGCCACACCAGGGAACCGGTGGTGGGTCGGAGCTCTTCCACGGCAAGTACAGTACATGGAAACAACTGCCATGGCTACTAATTCCCCGAGCCGCCGCGCCGACGCTTGACGGACGTATGTTTACCGCGCTGACGCCCGCGGAAACGGCGGAATCACTGCCTCTTCCGCGAGGACAGCGCCGACCACAGGCCCGCCGCGCACGCACCCACGCCGATCAGCAGCCACACCGCCGACCACATCCACGACGACAGCGGCGTCACCGCGGCCGCCGCGGCGGCGTCGGAGTGGCCGCCCCGGCTGGAGACCTCGAGCACCCGGCGGAGGTCGTCGATGCTGGCGAGGCACAGCGAGGTCGCCAACGCCAAGACCGTCACCCGTCGCAACCGCTCCGACGGCTGCACCGCCAGGCCCACCAGGGCGGCCGCCGCCACCAGCCAGAACACCGTCGAGAACCGGCCGTCACCCGACGACGAGCCGGTGGCCTGCGCCACCGACCCCTCGGCGTCGAACCGCCACGGCACCCAGGCCACCCCGATCAGCGCCACCAGGGCCGCCAGCGCCAGCAGCGCCGCCCGCCCCCGACGCAGCCGGGCGGCCAGCTCGATCATCACGCCGCCGACCACCGCCGCACCCACGTAGCCCGCGGAGGCCACCAGCACCCGCTGCAGCGTCGGGATCTCCCCGGGGTAGCTCCACTGCGTCAGCCCGCCGCCGTGGCGGTTGACGGTCACGCTGCTCACGTCGCCGCCGAGCACCGTCGCCGCGGCGGCGTGCCCCGCCTCGTGCACCAGCGTGACGAACCAGCGGACCGGCAGGAGCGGCCACGCCGCCGAGAACAGCAGCCACAGCGCCGCGGTCACCCCGACGGTGGTGGTGAGCTCGCGGCGCTCCGCCGACGCCACATCCCCGACCGACGACATGCCTCATGCTGGCAGACTCCGGCTCGTGACCCGCCGCAGCCGCCCGTTCCGCCAGGTCGACGTCTTCACCGACACGCCGTACCGGGGCAACCCCGTGGCCGTGGTGCTCGTCGGCGACGACCTCGACACGGAGGCGATGCAGCGGTTCGCCCGGTGGACCAACCTCTCCGAGACGACGTTCGTCCTACCGACCACCGACCCCGGCGCCGACTACCGGGTGCGCATCTTCACCCCCGGCGGCGAGCTGCCGTTCGCCGGCCACCCCACGCTGGGCACCTGCCACGCCTGGCTCACCGCGGGCGGCCGGCCCCGGCGACCTGACGTCACCGTGCAGCAGTGCGGCGTCGGCCTGGTGCCCGTGCGCCGATCCGACGCGGGGACGCTGGCCTTCGCCGCCCCGCCGCTGCAGCGCGAGGGCCCGGTGGAGGAGCCGCTGGTGCAGCAGGTCGCCGAGGTGCTGGGGATCGACCGCGCCGACGTCCTCGACGCCGAGTGGGTCGACAACGGCCCCGGCTGGCTCGCCGTGCTGCTGGGCAGCGTCGACGCGGTGCTAGCGCTGCGGCCCGGCTCGTCCGACCTCGACATCGGCGTCGTCGCCCTCTACCCGCCGGCCGACGAGGGCGACTCCGCCGACCCGGCCGACCCGGCCATCGAGGTGCGCGCCTTCTTCCCCAAGGACGGCGGCTCCAGCCTCGCCGAGGACCCGGTCACCGGCAGCCTCAACGCCTCGCTGGCCTCGTGGTTGCTGCGCACCGGCCGGGTGACGGCGCCCTACGTCGCCGGTCAGGGGACCGTGCTGGGCCGCGCCGGCCGGGTCTCGATCGACGTCGATGACGCCGGCACCATCTGGGTGGGTGGCGGCACCGTCACCTGCATCGAGGGCACCGTGACCGTCTGAGAACGTCTGCGGACTGATCCGCCTTGTCTCGTGTTGCGGTGCTGTGCTGCCGGAGACCCCGCTGGCGAGCCGGTGCTCGGCTGCCAAATTCCCACGCGTGGGCTGCACGAACGACGCACCTGCGGGGTCTCTGAACGTCGCGCTCCGTAGTTCTCCCGGCATGCTTGGTACGGACAGGGTTGGGTGGGCAAAGGGGGCGCGGGTGGAGACGACGTCGACTCCGGGCTGGTACACGGACCCGACGGGACGGCACGAGTACCGCTACTGGACCGGAAGCCAGTGGTCGTCGCGCGTCGCCGACAGCCAGGCCGAGGTGCTCAACCCGACGGAGGCGCTCGCCGAAGCGACCGCGCCCGACGAATCGGTGGACCTCCTGCCACCGGACCACGTCCCGACCCAGAGCCCTACCTGGCGCCCACGCGGCCGGCGACGACCCCGCCGCCGGCGCACGCTGGCCATCGCCGCCGGCGCGGTCCTGGCCCTCGTGGCGGTGGCGGCCGTCGTGCTCGTCGTCCTCGACCCCGGCGAGGTGGTGAGTCCCGACGACCCGGGGTCGCCCGGGTCGTCCGGCTCCTCCCCGCCTGAGCCGGACGACCCGCTGACGGCGGCGGTGGCCGGCTACGTGACGACCACGTCGGCCGGTGCGGTCGACGGCGCCGACGCCGGCTGCATGGCGGAGAGCATCGTCGACACCGTGGGCACCGACCGGCTCACCGAGGTGGGCGTCCTCGACGGCGCCGACCTGCTCACGGCCCTGAACCGGGAGGAGGTGCAGTCCGGTCTGCCCGTGGCGATGGAGTGCCTCGACGACGCCACGGTGGAGGCGCTGATCGCCGCCACCCTCAAGCCCACCGTGCTCGAGCGACTCGACGCCGAGAGCCCGCAGTGCCTGGTGCGCGGCTGGATGGACGGCTTCGGCCGCGAGCGGTTCGTGGAGATCTACGCCCTCTGGGCCAGCGGTGCGTCGGCCGAGCTGACGACGTTCCTCGACCCGGACGAGCTCGGAACCCTCGGCCGCGTCGTCGCGGAGTGCAAGGGCGCCGGCTGACCCGCCGACCCGGCTACTCGCCGATGTCCTCGTTCCAGAGGTCGGGGTGGGCGGCCACGAACTCGTCCATGAGGGCCACGCAGCGGGGGTCGTCGACCACCTCCACCTCCACGCCCCGCGATGCCACGTAGGCCTCGGGCCCGGCGAACGTGCGGCTCTCGCCGATCACCACCCGCGGGATGCCGTACAGCAGGATCGCCCCGCTGCACATGTCGCACGGCGAGAGCGTGGAGTAGATGGTGGCCCGCCGGTAGTCGGCCGCCGACCGCCGTCCCGCCCGCTCCAGGCAGTCCATCTCGGCGTGGAGCACCACGCTGCCGTCCTGCACCCGCCGGTTGTGGCCCCGGCCGACGATCTCGCCGTCGATCACGAGCACCGAGCCGATCGGGATGCCGCCCTCGTCCCGGCCCGCCAGAGCCTCGGCAAGAGCGGCGTCGACGAACGGATCGCGGCTGGTCATCCGGCCACCGTAGGCCCATCCAACCACCCCGCCGCCGCCCCAAGCGGTCTCGGGCTTCGCCGAGGCAATAACGTCTTTGGACATGGCGCGCTTCACCCGAGGGTTCAGCGGTCGGCGGCGCGGTGGGGAAGACCAGCGGCTCCCGCCCGGCCAGTACGACGCCGGCAACACCTGGCCGGTCCTCAACGCCGAGATTACCCCCAAGATCGACCCCGCCACGTGGACCTTCACCGTGGAGGGCCTGGTCGAGCAGCCCACCACCTGGACGTGGGACGACGTCCACGCCCTTGCGCCGTCGAGCTACCAGGGCGCCATCCACTGCGTCACCACGTGGTCGAAGTTCGACATGACCTTCACCGGCGTCGCCGTCGACACCCTGCTGGAGATCGCCCGGCCCCAGCCGACCGCCACCCACGTCGTCGCCTTCTCGCAGACCGGCTACACCACCAACCTCCCGCTGGCCGACGTCACCGACGGCAAGGCCTGGATCACCTGGGAGGTCGACGGCGAGCCGCTGTCCCGTGACCACGGCGGCCCGGTCCGCATGATCGTGCCGCACCTCTACTTCTGGAAGAGCGCCAAGTGGGTCGCCGGCCTGCGCCTCCTCGACCACGACGAGCCGGGCTTCTGGGAGGTCAACGGCTACCACGACCGGGGCGACCCCTGGCTGGAGCAGCGCTACCAGGGCGACTGACGTGGTGAGCATCCCCTGGCGGGTCGCCACCGTGGTCGGCATCACCGACGAGACGGCCCGCGCCCGCACCTTCCACCTCGCCGTGCCCGACCGCCCACCCCACCGGGCCGGCCAGCACTACGTGGTGCGCCTCACCGCCCCGGACGGCTACACCGCCTCGCGCTCGTACTCGGTCGCCTCGCCGCCCGACGACACCGACCGCCTCGACCTCACCGTCGAACGCCTCGACGACGGCGAGGTCTCCACCTTCCTGCACGACGAGGTGGTGGTCGGCGACGAGCTGGAGGTGCGGGGGCCCATCGGCGGCTGGTTCGTGTGGGACGGCGACGCCCCCGCGCTGCTGGTCGGCGGCGGCTCCGGCGTGGTGCCGCTGATGGCGATGCTGCGGCTGGCCCGTCGCTCGGGTCGCTCCGACCTCGTGCGGCTGGTCCTCTCCGTCCGCAGCCCGGACGACCTCTACTACGCCGACGAGATCCCCGGCCCCGAGACCACCGTCGCCTACTCCCGGGCGGCGCCGCCGGGCGACGGGCGTCCGGTCGGTCGCCTGCGCGCCGACGACCTGGCGCCGCACCTCCGCGACCTCGGCGACGACACCACCGTGTACGTCTGCGGGTCGGCCGGCTTCGCCGGCGCCGCCGGTGACCTCTGCGTCGACCTCGGCGTCCCCGCCGAGCACGTCCGGGTGGAGCGCTTCGGCCCCAGCGGGTGACGAGCGGACGGGACCGCCATAGTGGGGGCGTGAACTTCCTCGGGCACACGTTCGTGGCGCAGGCGACGGGCGCCGACGACCCCGAGTTCCTGTTCGGCGCCGCGCTGCCCGACCTGGTGTCGATGGCCGGCGTGCGCCTCGACCGCGGCGGCCTCGACGGTCGCCTGAGCGAGGGCGTGCGCTGCCACATCGAGGTCGACGCCGCGTTCCACGCCCACCCCGAGTTCCGCACCGGGATGGCGGCGATCCGGTCAGGCCTGGCGGGCCACGACCTGGGGCGCGGCCCGGCCCGCGCCATCGGTCACATCGGCTGGGAGCTGCTTCTGGACGGCACGCTGCTCGGCTCCGCCACCGAGACGGCGTTCTGGCGGGCGCTCGACGTGGCCCCCCAGCACGCCGACGCGGTGGTGCCCGGCGACCGGGAGCGCTGGGACCGTTTCCTCGACCGCCTGTCGGTCACGCCCCGGCCCGAGCTGCGCTACGACGACCCGGAGTGGGTCGCCGAGCGTCTCTACCTCATGCTCTCCGGGCGGCCGCATCTGAGCTTCCCGCTGGCGTCGGTCCCCGCGGTCACCTGGGTGCTGGAGGACCAGCTGCCCGCCGTGGTCGCCGTCGCCGACACGGTCCTCGCCGACCTCCCCTGAACCCCGACCAAGCGCCACGCTGTGTGGTGGTGCAGAATAACGGTCATGTTGGGGCTGGTGGACTTCGTCAGGGCTGTGCGCGGCACGGTCCGGTTGACGCTCCGACGTATCCATCCGCTGGCAGGAGCGGTGACGGTGGCGGTGGTCTGGTTGTTGGCTCTGGGGTCGCTCTTGTGGGTGACCCGGGAGGACGCCTCGTCCTCGCCGTCGCAGGATGCGACGTCGGACACGGAACGTAGTGACAACGGTACGGACGACCGGGACGGGTCCTCGAGCCCGTCCGGGCGCGACGGTCCCGACGGCGCGCGCTGGGAGACCTCGACGCGCCTCGAGTCGTCGATCGAGGGGACCGACAGCGACGACGCGGACGATCCCGCGGGCGGCACCGACACCGAGCCCGACGGCAGCGGTGGGTCGGTGCTCGACTCGCCCGTTGAGCCGGGCCAGCTCGAACCGCCGTCGACGGGATCGACGTCGCCCTCGTGGGTCGAGCCCGACCCGACGACCACCTCGCCTACGACGACGCCCTCCACGTCGGGCCCGACCACGTCCACGACGACCGAGCCGCCGCCAGGCGATTCGGGCAACGGCGGGGGCCTGCTCGGCGCCCTGCTCGACCTCCTGCTCCCCTGACCAGGCCGGGCAGCGAACAGGGGTGCATGTTCGCACACTGCACGCATTCGTTTCGCCCACCTTGCGTAGTGTCATGGAGACGTAACGAGCAGCCGGGTACTCTGCACCCATCGGCTCAAACGGTGGGGGGCTCCCAGCATGACCTTGCAGGTGCGTGACTCGCAGGTGGTATCACCGCAGCTGGATTCGCTGCGGACAGCTCTGGCAGAACCGCTCGAGAGGGTCCACACCCATCCGGTGTACGCCGCGGTGGATTCGGTGGACGACCTCCGGGCCTTCATGGAGCACCACGTGTGGGCGGTGTGGGACTTCATGAACCTGGTGAAGGCCATCCAGCAGCGCTACACGTCCACGGTCATCCCGTGGACGCCGCGGGGCGACGCCACCGTGCGCCGCTTCGTCAACGAGATCGTGCTCGAGGAGGAGAGCGACGAGCACCCCGTCGGCCGCGGCTTCTGCAGCCACTTCGAGCTCTACGTGGGCTCGATGGAGGAGGTCGACGCCCGCACCGAGCAGGTGTCGCGCTTCGTCGACAGCCTCGGCTCCGGCGTCGACTTCGAGGTGGCGCTGGCGGCCAGTGGCTGCCCGCCGGCGGTGGCGAACTTCCTCAGCACCACGTGGACGGCGGCGGGGGCGAGCGACGAGGAGCTGGTGGCGGCGTTCGCCTTCGGTCGGGAGACGGTGATCCCGATCATGTTCGACCGCATCCTCCACGAGGCCGGCGCGCTCGACGACGCCGAGCTGCTGCGCCACTACCTGGTGCGCCACGTGCAGCTCGACGGCGACTCGCACAGCGACATGGCTGAGTACCTCCTGGTCTCCGCGTGCGGCGACAACCCCGAGCGCTGGGCGCGGGCCGAGATCTCGGCGCGGGCCTGCCTCGAGGCTCGGGCGCAGCTGTGGGACGCGGTCGGCGAGCTGGTGGAGGCCAAGCTCAACTGAAATCGCGCCAATTGGCGCACGGTTTTTGGCCACCACAGCGGGTGAGGGAACTACGTTGCGTGTTCGACGGACCCCTGAAGTTCCCCTGCACCACCTGCTCCACATAGCCCTCCGAGCGATGTCTGCACGCGCCTGAGGCACCCGACGGCTCTACACCTGCTTCCGTTCACGTCGAACGCGCGCGCCCCGCCATCGCTTCCTGCACCCCACGGGAGGACGCGTGCTGTTGTCGTCCGAAGCCGAAGAGGTCACCCCGGTCGAGCGCGTGCTGCTCGCCACGCCGCGCAGCTTCTGCGCCGGAGTGGAGATGGCCATCAAGGCGCTGGCCTGGATGGTGCGGACCTTCGACCCGCCCGTCTTCTGCTACCACGAGATCGTCCACAACCGGCTGGTGGTCGAGCGCTTCCGCCGGGCTGGCGTGGTGTTCGTCGACGACGTGGACGACGTGCCCGCCGGAGCCCCGCTCATGCTGTCGGCGCACGGCTCGGCGCCCGAGGTGGTGCGGGCGGCCCGCCGGCGCTCACAGCTGGTGGTCGACGCGGTGTGCCCGCTGGTGCAGAAGGTGCACCACGAGGTGCGCCAGCGCAGCGAGAAGGGCCATGCCGTCGTCTACGCCGGGCACGCCACCCACGACGAGGCCGTCGGCACGCTGGCGGTGGCGCCGGCCCGGACTTACCTGGTGGGGCGGCCCGACGACGTGGTCGACCTGCGCGACCTCGACGGCCCGGTCGCCTTCCTGGCGCAGACCACGCTCGGGGTCGACGAGTGGAAGGAGATCCTGGCGGCGGCGCGGCGGCGCTTCGGCGACGTGTGGGTCCCGTCTCGCAGCGACCTGTGCTTCGCCACCACCAACCGCCAGGCGGCGGTGAAGGCGATGGCGCCGCGGTGCGACGCCGTGGTGGTCATCGGCTCGGCCAACTCGTCGAACACGCTGGCGCTGGAGAAGGTGGCGCGGCGGTCGTCCGGGGGTGCGCGGGTGGTGCGGGTCGACGGGCCCGACGACGTCCCGGCCGGCCTGGGCGCCACGGTCGGCGTCACCGCCGGGGCGTCGGCGCCCGACGAGCTGGTGCGCCGGGTGGTCGCCCGGCTGGCGCCCCGCTACGGCGTCGAGATGGTCGACGTGACCAGTGAGGACGAGTACTTCCCGCCGCCCCGGGAGCTGCGTGACCTGCTGCGGTCACGGGGCGAGGAGGGGTTGCTCGACGACGACCGCGCGGTGGCGGCCAGCGAGGTGCTCGACGCCCTGCGGTTGGCGGCACCGGACGCGACCGGAACGGTGACGGTCGTAGATGCGGTTCCGGTTCTGGTTCCCGGAGCTGTACCCATCCCCGCCCGGGCGACGGCGTTGCAGCACCTCGGTGCCTACAGCGCCCGGGTCGACGCCACCACCGCCGACGTCGTCGACGACGAGGTGCCCGACGCCTGGCTCCGGGCCGCGATCGGCTACCACCTCGGCTGGCACGACGAGCAGCTCCGCCCCCTCGCCCCCGACGCCCGCACCCCGGCCGGCAAGAAGCTCCGGGCCACCCTGGCGGTCCTGGCGTCGCGAGCCGCCGATCCCACCTCCACCGGGGACGTCGACGCGGTGCTGCCGTTCGCGGCGGCGGTGGAGCTGGTGCACAACTGGAGCCTCGTGCACGACGACATCGAAGACGGCGACCGCACCCGTCGGGGGCGGCCGGCGCTGTGGACGGTGGTGGGGGAGCCGCACGCCATCAACATCGGCGACTGCACCTACGCCCTCGCCCTGCGCTGCATCGAGCGGTCGCCGGCCCAGACCGCGGAGCTGCTGTCGCAGCTGGCCCGCACGGCGGTCGACCTGACCGTCGGCCAGATGCGCGACCTCACCTTCGAGACGGTGCCCGACATCGGCGTCGACCGCTACCTGGAGATGATCGAGGGCAAGACCGGCGCCCTGCTGCGCTGCGCCACCTACGGCGGGGCGCTCGTCGGGTCCGGCGGCGACCCGGCCATCGCCGCCGCCTTCGGGGAGTTCGGGCGGCGGCTCGGCCTCGCCTTCCAGATCCGCGACGACGTCCTCGGCATCTGGGGCACCGACACCGAGACCGGCAAGCCCACCGGCGCCGACATCCGCCGGCGCAAGAAGAGCCTGCCGATCGTCCTCGGGCTGGAGCGGTCGCAGGGCACCACCCGGGTGCTGCTCCAGCGGCTCTACGCCCAGCAGTTCCCCCTGACGGCAGCCGACGAGCAGTTCGTGCTGGAGGCTCTCGACGACTGCGGCGCCTACGGGCTCGCCCAGGCCTGGGCCCGCCGGCACCGCGGCGAGGCGCTGGCCGCCCTGGCGCCCCTGGCCGAACGGGCCGTCGCCCCGGACGCCCGCGCCGCCTTCGCCGCCCTGCACCTCCTCGCCGACTTCGTGACCGAACGAGACCACTGACGCCGCCCACCGACCAACCGACAGCCCACCAACCCCACCGACAGGAGTCGTCATGACGGAGACCATGGACCCGGCCGCCGCCACCGAGAACGGCCACTCGCAGCTGAGCCTGGGCACGGACGCCGCCCGCAACCTGGCCACCACCACCAAGACCATCCCCCAGATGCAGGGCATCACCTCCCGGTGGCTGCTGAAGATGCTGCCCTGGGTGCAGGTGAACGGCGGCGCCTACCGGGTGAACCGTCGCCTCACCTACGCGCTGGGCGACGGCCGCGTCAGCTTCACCGCCACCGGTGCCGACGTGCGGGTGATCCCCAACGAGCTGCGGGAGCTGCCACTGCTCCGCGCCCTCGACGACGAGGGGGTGCTCCAGGCGCTGGCCGACCGCTTCGTACAGGTGGACGTCGGGCCGGGGGAGCTGCTCGCCGAGACGGGCGGGCTCGCCGACCGCATCGTCCTCATCGCCCACGGCAAGGTCAACAAGGTGGTCCCCGGCAAGTACGAGGGCGAGACGCTGCTCGACGTGCTGGCGGACGGCGACTTCTTCGGCGACCAGCAGCTGGCCCAGCCCGAGAGCGAGTGGCCCTTCACCGCCAAGGCCGTCACCGCCTGCACGCTGCTGACGCTGTCGCGGCCGGGCCTCGAGGAGCTGATCACCATGTCGGAGGGGCTGCGGGCGCACGTCGACGAGTACCGCAACGCCCCACCGCGCGCCCAGAACAGCCGCGGCGAGGCGGAGATCGAGCTGAGCTCGGCCCACGAGGGCGAGGCCCTGGTGGCCGGCACGTTCGTCGACTACGAGGCCAGGCCCCGGGAGTACCAGCTCAGCGTCGCCCAGACCGTGCTGCGGGTGCACAGCCGGGTGGCCGACCTCTACAACGACCCGATGGACCAGGTGGAGCAGCAGCTGCGGCTCACCATCGAGGCCCTGCGCGAGCGCCAGGAGCACGAGATGGTGAACAACCGCGAGTTCGGCCTGCTGCACAACGCCGACTTCGGGGAGCGCCTCCGCACCCGCTCCGGCCCGCCCACTCCCGACGACCTGGACGAGCTGATCTCGCGGCGCACCAAGCCGCAGCTGTTCCTGGCTCACCCGCGGGCCATCGCCGCGTTCGGCCGCGAGTGCACCCGGCGCGGCGTGTACCCGGACGCGGTCGACGTCGGCGGCCACTCGCTGCCGGCGTGGCGCGGCGTGCCGGTCTTCCCGTGCAACAAGATCCCGATCAGCGACCGCGGCACCACGTCGATCATGGTCATGCGGCTCGGCGAGGAGGACCGGGGCGTGGTGGGCCTGCACCAGACCGGCATCCCCGACGAGTACCAACCCAGCCTGTCGGTGCGGTTCATGGGCATCAGCGAGCGGGCGATCATCTCCTACCTGGTGAGCGCCTACTACTCGGTGGCGGTGCTGGTGCCGGACGCGCTCGGGGTGCTCGAGGACGTGGAGATCGGCCAGTTCGATGACTAGGCGTGCGCCATGATCCGCAGGACACGCCCCGTCCGGCCGGCCGGGAGCGCCCGGCTGGCCCGCCGACGCCGCCGGCGCTGGCGCATCGTGCTCCTGGCGGGGGCGGGCCTGCTGGTCCTGTACTACGGCCTGGTGATCGGCAGCATGCGGCTGCACGACACCAGCGCCGTGGCGCTCGACGACGGCGGCCTGTCGCCGGGGGCGGACCGGGTCACGCTCGAGGTGGAGGCGGTCGACCTCGACACCGGCACCGGCGCCTTCGACGTCCAGGTGCTGCCGGTTCCCCGCGGCAGGTTCGTCGGCAAGTCGACGGGTGAGCTGCGCGAGCCGCTGACGGTGCAGATCGTCTCCCCGGGGCAGCCGCCGGCGAGCTTCGACTTCCCCGCCGGGCAGGTGGTCGACCCCGTCGGCGCCTCGCTGTCGACCACGGTCGGGGCGCAGAGCTACCCGTTCGACCGGCCCCGGGTGGTGTTCCGGCTGGAGGCGTCGAGCCGCGACCGGAGCGTGCCGGTCGGGGTCGAGGTGGTCGACCGGACCGAGGGCTGGAACCTGTCGGGCACGGTCGACGAGACCGACGACGTGCTGCGGGTCGACCTGGACGCCGGGCGCGAGATGCTGCCGATCAGCTTCACGCTGTTCTACGTCGGCGGCATCGTGGTGGTGGCGCTGATCACCATCGTGCTCATCGGCGGATCGATCGTCCGCCGGCAGGTCGGCTTCGACCAGATCATCTGGCTGGGGGCGATGCTCGTGGCGATCCCGGCGGTGCGCAACGAGATGCCCGGGGTGCCGCCGATCGGCACGGCGGTCGACCTGTTCGTGTTCCTGCCGTCGGTGGCGCTCGTGGGCGCCGCGCTGCTCGCGTCGATCGTGGTGCTGGCGATCAACGAGGCGGCGGCCAGCCGCAGCGGCGTCGCGGAGGAGTGAGGCGGCGTGCCGGGCGGGCTCTGCATCGTGGTGTGGGGCCTGCTGGTGCTCTCCATCGGCGACGGGTGCCCGCCACCCACCAC
>DATHJB010000090.1 GCA_035316325.1 Acidimicrobiales bacterium | reverse complement strand
GTTGAAGGAGCTCGAGCTCACCACCGAGAACACCGCCGACACCCCGCAGCGGGTGCTGCCCACCATGGCCGTGGTGCTCGGTCCGCTGGGCGGTGCCTTCGGCAGCGTCGGCAGCTTCAACCCGGCCATGCTGGTCCACGGCGAGCAGGGCATCACCCTGCACCGCGAGATCCCGGTGGAGGGCGAGCTCGAGGCGGTGTCCGAGGTCGTGGCCATCTACGACAAGGGCAAGGGCGCGGTGGTGGTGACCGAGTCGCGCTGCACGCTGGTCGACACCGGTGGGCCGCTGTTCGACAGCCGCATGTCGGCCTACATCCGGGGCGAGGGCGGCTGGGGTGGTGAGCGCGGCCCGTCCGGCCCCCAGAACGTGCCACCGGAGACCGCCCCCGACGTCGAGATCAGCTACCACACGCGCACCGACCAGGCGCTGCTCTACCGGCTCAACGGCGACCGCAACCCGCTGCACACCGACCCCTCGTTCGCGGCCATGGGCGGCTTCGACCGGCCCATCCTCCACGGGCTCTGCACCTACGGCTTCACCGGCCGGGCCCTGCTCCACGGCCTGTGCGCCGGCGACCCGGCCCGGTTTCGCTCCATGGACGGCCGGTTCTCGTCGCCGGTCATGCCGGGCGAGAAGCTCACCGTGCAGATGTGGGTCGTCGGTGAGGGCGAAGCCCTGTTCCACACCCAGGGCGAGGACGGCCGCACCGTCCTCGAGTCCGGCCGCTGCACCTTCACACCCTGATCGAGGACCAATCGTGCTGAGCCCGTTCGACGACTACCCCGTCCACCAGACCTCCCAGCCGATCGCCCACGCCGGCGGCGGCCACCCCGACCACTACGACCGGTTCTGGTTCAACGGCTACACCGAGGACCTCTACTTCGCGGTCGCCCTGGGCCTGTACCCCAACCGCGGGGTCGTCGACGCGGCGTTCTCGGTCGTCCACGACGGCGTGCAGCGCTCGGTGTTCGCCTCCGGGCGCATCCCGCTCGACCGCAGCCAGACCCGCATCGGCCCGATCTCCGTCGAGATCGTCGAGCCGCTGCGCGTCAGCCGGATCCGGGTCGACGCGCCGGACCACGGCCTGGTCGCCGACCTCGTCGCCCAAGCCCGCACCCCGGCGTGCGAGGAGGCGGCGGCGGTCCAACACGACGGCACTCGCCTGGTCATGGACTACACCCGGGCCACGCAGATGGTGTCGTGGAGCGGCGAGCTGTCCGCCGGCGGGCGCCCGCTCGACATCACCGGCCCGGTGTACGGGACCAAGGACCGCTCCTGGGGCGTCCGGCCGGTGGGGGAGCCCACCCCCGCCGCGCCGAGGACCAGCCTCCCCACCCTGTTCTTCCTGTGGGCGCCGCTGAACTTCGACGACCAGTGCCTGCACTACATGACGATGGAGGACCCGACGGGCGAGGCGTGGGCCCAGACGACCGCGCTGCTGCCGGTCATCGGTCCTGACGGGCCCGTCGTCGGCGCCGACACCGGCATCCGGCACCTGCAGCCGGCCCGCCACGACGTGCATTGGGCGCCCGGGCTTCGCCGCTCGAACGGCGCCGTCCTGACGCTGCCCACGGGCGAGGGCGGCGGTGGAGACCTGGTCGAGCTGGAGCCGCTGCTGACCTTCCGGATGAAGGGCGCCGGCTACTTCCACCCCACGTGGGGCCACGGCCGCTGGCACGGCGAGCTGGCGGTCGCGGGCGAGGCGCACCCGGTCGAGGAGCTCGACACCCTCGCGTTCGACTGCGTCCACGTGCAGCAGGTGATGCGCGCCACCTGGGGTGGGCGCACCGGCCTGGGCGTGCTCGAACAGCTGGTGATCGGGCCCTACGAGCCGGGCGGGTTCCGTGAGCTCCTCGACGGCGCCCCGGGCTGAGGCGGAGGGCGACGTGGGCAGACCGGAGGTGCCAAAGGTGTACGAGCCGGGAGCGGTGACCGCCGAGTGGCTGGACCGGGTGCTGCGCGACGCCGGGCTGCTGGACGACGGGACGCACGTCGTCGGGTTCGACCAGGAGGACGTCGGGACGGGGCAGGTCGGCGCCAACGTCCGCCACCGGCTGCGCTACGAGGGCGCCCCGGGCCCGGCCTCGATCGTCGCCAAGTTCGCCGCCCCCGACGAGGCCACCCGCAGCACCGGGATCATGACGCGCACCTACGAGACCGAGGTCGACTTCTACCGCGACCTGGCCGACACCGTCGACATCAGCCGGCCGGCCTGCTACCTGGCGTCGATCGTGTCCGGCACCGCCGACTTCGTGCTCGTCTTCGAGGACCTGGCGCCCCGGGTGCAGGGCGACCAGCTCGCCGGCTGCGAGCTGGCCCACGCCGAGCTGGCCATGGACGAGGCCGCCCGGCTCCACGGGCCCCGGTGGGGCGACGACACGCTGCAGAGCCACGAGTGGTTGGCCGCCGGCGTGGCCGGCTCCGTCGGGATCGCCGGGCTGTACGACCTCACCTGGGACCGCTTCGTCGAGCGCTACATCACCACGCTCACGTCCGACGCGCTCGCGATCGGGCGGGCCCTGCACGCGCGCATCGCCGACTGGGCCGCCCACCAGCCGTCGGCGCGGACGCTGGCCCACGGCGACTACCGCCTCGACAACATGCTGTTCGGCCCGCCCGGCAGCGACCGGCCGCTGGTGGTGGTCGACTGGCAGACGGTGCGGTGGGGCTGCGGCACCTCGGACGTCGCCTACTTCCTGGGTGCCGGCCTGCAGCCCGACCTGCGCCGCGCCCACGAGCGCGACCTGGTGGCCCGGTACCACGCCGCGCTGGGGGCCTACGGCGTCGGGGTCGACTACCCGTTCGACGCCTGCTGGGAGGACTACCGGCGCTACAGCTTCTCCGGCTACGTGATGGCGGTGATCGCCTCGGTGCTGGTGGGCCGGACCGAGCGCGGTGACGCGATGTTCATGGCGATGGCCAACCGCCACGCAGCCCAGGCTGTCGACCTCGACGCCACCGAGCTGCTCTGATCCGAGTGGTCCAACTGAGAAGGAGATGTGACATGGAGACGCGAGCGATCGGGTCGTTGAAGGTCAGCCTGGTGGGGTTGGGGTGCAACAACTTCGGCATGCGCTGCGACGAGGAGCGGTCGGTCGCGGTGGTGCACGCGGCGCTCGACGCCGGGATCACGTTCTTCGACACGGCCGACGTGTACGGCGGGACCTTGTCGGAGGAGTTCCTGGGTCGGGCGTTGGCGGGGCGGCGGGACGAGGTGGTGATCGCCACGAAGTTCGGCATGCCGCTGGGCGGCGAGGGTGAGGGCGGCGCCGGTGCGGCGTGGATCGAGCGCGCCGCGGAAGGGAGCCTGCGCCGGTTGGGCACCGACCACATCGACCTCTACCAGCAGCACGGCCCCGACGACAGCGTCCCGATCGAGGAGACGCTCGAAGCGCTCGACCGCCTGGTCACAGCCGGCAAGGTCCGCCAGATCGGCAACAGCAACTTCTCCGCCGACCAGCTGGACGCCGCCTCGGCGACGGCGCAGGAGCAGGGGTGGGCACGGTTCGTCAGCGCCCAGAACCAGTTCAGCCTGCTGCGCACCGGGATCCAGCGCGACGTGCTGCCGGCCTGCGAGCGCAACGGCCTGGCGCTGCTCCCGTACTTCCCCCTCGCGAGCGGTCTCCTCACTGGCAAGTACCGGCGCGATGCACCCACGCCCGCCGGCACCCGCCTGGCCAGCCTGCCCGAGGACCGGGCGTCGCGGGTCCTGTCGGAGCGCAACTTCGACCTGGTCGAGCAGCTCGACGCCTACGCCGTCAGCCGGGGCCACACGCTCCTCGAGCTGGCCTTCGCCTGGCTGGCCGCCCAGCCCAACCTGGCCTCGATCATCGCCGGTGCCACCTCGCCCGAGCAGGTGCGCGCCAACCGCGCCGCCGTCGACTGGGTCCTCTCCACCGACGAGGTCGCCGCCGTCGACCAGCTCCTCGCCGACCACCGCTCCCGCCAGCACTGAACCGGCCAGGCCTTCAGAGCGCGGGCTGTCGGGTCCGGTGGCCGATCAGGGTCACGGCGCTGCTGCTCTCTGCTCCAGGGCGCGTGTCACGACGGTGAGGTCCTCGTCGCCGAGGCCCTGGTCGACGACCTGTTGCCATTCGTCGGCCAGGCAGGCGAGGGCGGCGAACTGGTGGTCACCGGCTGCCTGCAGGGCGAGGCGCACGTCCTTGAGCGCGAGCGACAGCGGGAACTGGGCCGAGTAGTCGCCTTTGGCGATCCGTAGCAGCTTGGCCGCCTGCCATTGCGACATGAGCGGGCTGCCGGCGAGGGCGTCGAGCACCGCGTCGGTCTCGAGCCCCGATCGACGGGCAAGGGCCACCGACGTGGCTACTGCTTCCGCCGCGAACGCGAGCCAGGTGTTGTTCACGAGCTTGAGGCGCGATCCGGTCCCGGCCGGGCCGGCCCAGATCGTGCGCTGGCCGAGGGCGTCGAAGAGCGGAGCGACGCGCGAGCGGGCCTCGTCGGGCCCTGAAGCGAAGATCGTCAGCTGGCCCTGCTCCGCGGGGTCCTTGCTTCCCGACACCGGGGCGTCGAGGAGCGTCACGTCAGAGCGTTCCTTCTCCACCAAGGCCAGGATCCGATCGATCCCCGCCACGCCGATGGTGCTCATCTGCACCCAGATCGCGCCCGGAGGGAGAGCCGCGAGCATGCCCTGGTCACGGGCGATCGAGATGACGGCCTCGGTGTCGGTGACCATCGTGACGACGATCGCGGCACGCTGCGCGGCGTCGACGGCGGTCTCGGCGACCTCCGCGCCGAGCTCGGCGAGGTCCCGGGTCGCTTCGGGATCGCGGTTCCAGACGATCGTCGGGATGCCGGTGCGCAGCGCGCTGGTCGCCATCCCGTGGCCCATCGCGCCGATGCCGAGCACCGCGACCGGCTCCTGCATCCGTGCCATCGGTCTTCCCCTTTGCCTGGGCGTCTGCTCCGTGACCCTGGTCCTCACTGTGGCGGACGTCGACCCTCGGCCACCTCACGCGCTCGCGTGATGTCCCGCGGTGCCTCGACCGTCACGCTGGGACGGGCAGCCAACCTGCGGAAGGACCGAACGACCATGACCACGGACGCGAGAAGCCCGAACCTCTCCCCGAGCAACGGTGCAACCGCACCGTCGGAGAGCAGCCAGCCCCTCATCCACCAGCACGGCCGTGAGATCCAGGCGTTCGGGACCGTCCGCCTGTTCCCGATCGCGCTGTCCTACGAGGCCCGCATGGAGAGCTGCCAGCTCCTCAACCAGGTCCTGGCCGACACGATGATCCTCTACAGCCACTACAAGAAGCACCACTGGCTGGTCCGGGGCCACACCTTCTACCAACTGCACCTGCTGCTCGACAAGCACGCGGACGAGCAGCTCGAGCTCGTCGACCTGATCGCCGAGCGGGTGCAGACCCTCGGCGGCATCGCCATCGCCGATCCCCGCCACGTCGCCGAGGTGACCACCATCCCCCGGCCTCCCGACGGCGCCGAGGAGGTGCCGGCGATGCTGTCGCGCCTGCTCGAAGCCCACGAGCTCATCATCACCAACGTGCGTGACGCCATCACCGCCACCGCGGCCAACCGTGACGACGGCACCAACGACCTGCTCATGAGCGACGTGCTGCGCCGTCACGAGCTGCAGGTCTGGTTCCTGGCCGAGCACCTCGTCGACACGCCCGCGACGCGGGCCTGACGGGACAGGAGAACTGATGAGCGACGTGACTCTGGGGATGACCGGCATGAAGGTCTTCCCGATCGCGTTCGGCACCTGGCAGCTGGGCGGTGAGTGGGGAGGGTTCAGCGAACCCGACGCCATCGCCGCCATCCGCCGTGCCCGGGAGCTGGGCGTGAACGTCTTCGACACCGCACAGGGCTACGGGTTCGGCGCATCGGAGCAGCTGCTGGGACGAGCGCTGCGCGACGAGCTCGACACGCGCCGCCACGAGGTCGTGGTCGCGACCAAGGGCGGCCTGCGGAGGACCGCGGACGGTTTGGTGCGCGATGCGAGCCCGGCCTGGCTCCGTCGCGGCGTCGAGGACAGCCTGCAGGCGCTGGGTGTCGACGAGATCGACCTCTACCAGGTGCACTGGCCCGACCCGACGGTCCCGCTGGCCGAGACCGCGGGTGCCCTCGACGAGCTCGTGCGGGAGGGCAAGATCCGCCACGTCGGGGTCTCGAACTTCGGCGTCGTCCAGATGCGGGAGTTCGCGCGGACGCGGCCGGTGGAGACGATCCAACCGCCCTACCACCTGTTCCGCCGCGACGTGGAGGCGGGCGTGCTCCCCTACGCCCGCCTCCACGAGATCGGGGT
Source organism: Acidimicrobiales bacterium (assembly GCA_035316325.1). Lineage (NCBI taxonomy): Bacteria > Bacillati > Actinomycetota > Acidimicrobiia > Acidimicrobiales > Acidimicrobiales bacterium. The sequence goes on along the minus strand of DATHJB010000090.1, from coordinate 2,788 downwards.
GCTCGTCTACGGACCCCTCGGTCACGGGCTCCTCACCGGCCGCCTCGAGCCGCACACCACGTTCTCCGCCGGCGACTGGCGGAGCACCAACCCGTCGTTCCGGGGCGAGACCTTCCGCCGCAACCTGGAGACGGTGGAGGAGCTCCGGCGACTGGCCGCCGAGCTCGGCATCTCGGTCCCGCAGCTGGCCATCGCCTGGACGCTGGCCAACCCTGCGGTCGACGCGGCCATCGTCGGGGCCCGCCGGGCGAGCCACGTCGACGACAGCGTCGCCGCGGCCGACGTGTGGTTGAGCGACGACGACCTGACCGTCGTCGATCGGATCATGACCCGGGCCCTGCCCGTCGTCGGGCCCTCTCCCGACGCGATGCCGGCACCGTGACCGTCGAGGGCTCACCGCGGGAAGGCTAGAGGGGCGGTCCGAGGAGCTCCGCGACGGCTCTCGCCGAGAGCTCCGACTTCGACACGAACCCGACGGCCGGGCTGGCCGTGACGAGATCGACGAGCTCGGACTCGGCGTAGGCGGAGATCAGGACGACCCGCGCCTGGCCGTCGGCGGCGAGTCGCCGAGCGAGGTCGAACCCGCTCTCCTCGCCGAGATCGACGTCGACGATGAGGAAACGCCGCGCAACGGCCTCCGGTTCCGGTCCCACGCATCGAGGATCGCGCCGCGATGCCGTCGCCGCATTGCAGCCAGCAGGAATCCGGTGAGCCCAGGTGGCTGGCCCACGTGTCATCGTGAGGGCATGGTCTCAGCGTCGATCCCGTGCGAGGCGCCGCTATGGGCGAACGCTCGGTGCGCATAGTCCTCGCCGACGACGACGTCCTGCTCCGTGCGGGTGTCGCCAGCCTCCTGGAGCAGTCGGGGTTCCGAGTCGTCGGCCAGGCCGGCGACGCTCCGGAGCTGCTCGCGCTCGTCCGGGAGCACGAGCCCGACCTGGCCATCGTCGACATCCGGATGCCGCCCGGCCACACGACCGAGGGGCTCGAGGCCGCGCGCATGATCCGCCAGGAGCATCCCTCGATCGGGATCCTCGTCCTCTCTGCGCACGTCGAGGTCGAGGAGGCGATGGAGCTGCTCGCCGGAGGTGAGGGGGTCGGCTACCTCCTGAAGAGCCGGGTGACCGACGTCGCCGACTTCGTCGAGACCGTCGAGCGGATCGCGCGCGGCGGCTCGGTCGTCGATCCTGGCCTGGTGCAGGAGCTCGTCTCCGCGCGGCGCCGGAACGACCCGCTCGAGGAGCTCACGCCCCGCGAGCGCGAGGTGCTCTCCCTCATGGCGGAAGGGCGTTCGAACGCCGGCATCGCCCGCCGGCTGTACGTGTCCGAGGGCACGGTCGAGAAGCACGTGCACAGCATCCTCCCCAAGCTCCAGATACTGGAGGCCGGCGACGATCACCGCCGCGTGCTGGCGGTCATCAGGTTCCTCGAGGCTCTGTAGACCGTCCCCGCATTGCAGCTAGCAGGAATGCCGAGAGCCCGGTTGACCTGACCTCGAAATGGCTGCTGCCAGCGAAGACGGCGGCGGCGATGGGTGCGAGGGTGCACCCAGGGCCTGCTGGCCGCCGATCGAGAGGGGTGCACCATGACCGCCGTCATGTCCGAGGACCTGCCAGTGACGACGTCGGCGAGCCTGCCGCACCGGCCCGCCCGGTTCTACCCCGGCCGGCACGGTGACCGAGCTCTCGTCCGAGCCGCCCGGCCCGTGCTCGATCAGCTGGTGCAGGACCTCGCCGGTGCCCGGATGAGCGTCGTCGTGACCAACGCGCTCGGCCACGTGGTCGACTCCGGCCGCTCCGATCCGAGCCCGAGCGTGCGCCCGGGCCGGCCTGCCGACACGGCGCCGGTGAGCGCCGCAACGGCTCCCATCTCCGACCCGAGCTCGGGGCACACCCTCGGAGCGATCGACCTCACATCGGAGGCGGCAGAGGCCAACCCGTTGATGCACGCGGTGGCGAAGCATGCCGCCCGGGAGATCGAGCAGCGTCTCGTCGACGACGCCGGCGTCGCCGAACGGCTCCTGCTCCGTGCCCGCAACGACGCTCGAGCTCCCGGGAGCCGCCCGACGTTCGGCTGGGACAGCCTCACCGACACCGAGCGGGCGGTCACCGAGCTCGTCACCGACGGCTTCACGAACCAGGAGGCGGCGGAGCGGCTGTTCATGTCGCGCCACACCGTCGGTTCCCACCTGCGGTCGATCTTCCGGAAGCTGGACGTCGGCTCGCGGGTCGACCTCACCCGCCTGGTCACGGCCCGCGCGACCTCCGGGGACTGACGAACAGTCGCCAGGTTGCCGCCAGTTCAACAGAATGTATAGATTCGATATATGGATCAGGAGGAGCGCAAGGAGTTCGTGGCCGAGCACCGGACCGCGATGTTCGGGTTCGGGCGGCGCAACGACGGGCCCGCGATGTCGATCGTGTACTACGTCGTCGACGGTGGGGACATCCTGGTGTCGACGATGGCCGAGCGGGGCAAGGCGAAGGCGGTGGCCCGCAACCCGAAGGTCTCGCTCGCCGTGCTCGACGAGCAGTGGCCGCCGACGTACCTGCTGGTCTACGGCGACGCCAAGATCGAGACCGACGTCGAGGCCGTGACCGATCTCAGCATGCGGATCGCCGGCATCATGGCGGGCGAGCCGATGCCGGAGGAGGTGCGACCGGCCGTGCGCGAGGGCGCGATCAACGAGGGGCGTGTCGTGGTGCGGATCACCCCGTACGGGAGCTTCGAGACCCCGCCGCGGCACGTCAGCTCGGTCGACGACCTCGACGGCCTCACCCACTGGACC
>DATHJB010000089.1 GCA_035316325.1 Acidimicrobiales bacterium | reverse complement strand
GGATCGCCGGGGTGCGTGAGCGTGTAGCGCCAGGCGTCCTCGTAGGAGCTCACAGGGGTGAAGGCGGGGAAGAGGTCCCGGGCCGGGCCGTCGGCCGTGGAGGCGGGCAGGACGATCGTGCGGGCGACCGCGGTCTCGTCGCCGATCTCGGCGCTGACCTGCACCACCGCCGCGGTCCGATCGGGACCGATGGACAGCTCGGCGTGCGCACCACCGTCCTCCAGCGGCACCTGGGCGGTGTCGAGCGTCGAGCCGTCGTCGGACAGGAGCTCGATCTCCAGCGGTGCCGGGCTCGACCGGTCGAGCGCGACCTCGACCTCGACCTGGTCGCCGACCACCTGCGCCTCCGTGACGACCGGGCCGCCGTTGGTCTGCACGTTGGTGACGAACCACAGGTCGTCGATGCGGGCCAGGTCGACCCACAGCTGCAGGTCCAGGGTGTCGTGGATGTAGTGGCGCTGCACCCAGTCGTCGCCGTCGGGCTCCTGGTCCTGGAAGTACCAGTCCCGGCCGAGGTGCAGCACGTCGTTCACGTAGGCGAACCCGGCGCTCCCGGCGCTCCACAGGTCGTCGCGGGGGTCATCGTCGCCGAGGGGCCACACCACCGGCGACGACGGGCGAAGGCTCGTCCGGACCGCCGGGGTCGTCGAGTCGTCGAGGCGCAGCAGGGCGATGGCCGCCACCACGACGACCACGGCCGCGGCCAGAGCGACCAGCGGTCGGACCGACGGCGGACGCACCACACGCCGGGGGCGGGCCGGGGACAGCAGGTGGTCGAGCGGGGGCCGGTCCGCCACCCGCATCGACCGGGCGTGCTGCTCCAGGCCGGAGCGGACGCGCGTCTCGGTGTCAGTCGTCATCGAGGGCTCCCTTGAGCTTGGCGAGGCTGCGCGACAGCAGCGACTTCACGGTCCCGGGGCGGCAACCGAGCGCCCGGGCGATCTCCGCCTCGGGGAGGTCCTCGAAGTAGCGGAGGACCACGGCGGCCCGCTGGCGGGGCGACAACGTGGCCAGGGCCTGGCGCACGGCGAGGGCGTCGCCGTCGAGGCCCGGCTCGGGCAGGCGGGGCGGGTCGCCGCGGCGCGCCAGCAGCAGCCGGCGCCGGCCCCACGAGCGGCAGCCGTTGACCACGGCGAGACGCAGGTAGGCGGCGGGCTCGCGCACGTCGGCCCAGCGCCGGTACAGCTGGACGAAGGCGTCCTGGACGATCTCCTCGGCCGGCACGCCGTCGGCCGACGTCAAGCGGGCGAGCCGCACCAACCGGTCGTACGACCCGACGTAGAGCGCCTCGAAGCCACCCGCCCTCGTGGCCCGCTCGGTCGCCCCGTCCGTCAGCACACCCTATTGGCGCACGACCACACCCTCCGGTTCCCGCCGGGCGTCAGGGTCGAGAGTGGCGAGGCCCTGGCGGTACTCCTCCACCAGGGCCTCGACACTCCGAACGTCGTTGTCGTCGACTAGTAGCGGTAGTGGTCGGCCTTGTAGGGGCCGTCGACCGGGACGCCGATGTAGTCGGCCTGGTCCTTCGACAGCTCGGTGAGCTTCACGCCGAGGGCGTCGAGGTGCAGGCGGGCGACCCGCTCGTCGAGCAGCTTCGGCAGCACGTACACGCCCAGCGGGTAGTCGGCCGTCTTCGTGAACAGCTCGATCTGGGCCAGCACCTGGTTGGTGAAGCTCATCGACATCACGAAGCTCGGGTGGCCGGTGGCGCAGCCCAGGTTCAGCAGCCGACCCTCGGCCAGCATGATCACCGAGTGGCCGTCGGGGAACACGAACTCGTGCACCTGCGGCTTGATCTCCACCTTCTGCACGTCGCTCATGCGGGCCAGGCCGGCGATGTCGATCTCGTTGTCGAAGTGGCCGATGTTGCCGACGATGGCGTTGTGCTTCATCCGGGCCATGTGCTCGGCCGTGATGATGCCCTTGTTGCCGGTCGACGTGACGAAGATGTCGGTGGTCTCCAGCGCCCGCTCGAGCGTGGTGACCTCGAAGCCCTCCATCACGGCCTGCAGCGCGCAGATCGGGTCGACCTCGGTGATCAGCACCCGGCAACCCTGGCCGCGCAGCGACTGGGCACAGCCCTTGCCGACCTCGCCGTAGCCCGCCACCAGGGCGACCTTGCCGCCGAGCATCACGTCGGTGGCCCGGTTGATGCCGTCGATCAGGCTGTGACGACAGCCGTAGAGGTTGTCGAACTTCGACTTGGTGACCGAGTCGTTCACGTTGATCGCCGGGAACAGCAGCTGCCCCTGCTCGAACATCTGGTAGAGCCGATGGACGCCGGTGGTGGTCTCCTCGGTGACGCCCTTGATGGCCGCGGCGATGGTCGTCCAGCGGCTCGGGTCCTCCTTGAGCGACCGGGTGAGCACGTCGACGATGACGCCCCACTCCTCGGGGTCGTCGTCGGTGGCGGGCGGGACCTCGCCGGCCTTCTCGTACTCGACGCCCTTGTGGACCAGCAGCGTGGCGTCGCCGCCGTCGTCGAGGATCATGTTGGGGCCGGCGCCGTCGGGCCACAGCAGGGCCTGCTCGGTGCACCACCAGTACTCCTCCAGCGTCTCGCCCTTCCAGGCGAACACCGGCACGCCCTTGGGCGCCTCCGCGGTGCCCTCCGGGCCGACGGCGGCCGCCGCGGCGGCGTGGTCCTGGGTGGAGAAGATGTTGCAGGACACCCAGCGGACCTGGGCGCCGAGGGCGGTCAACGTCTCGATGAGGACCGCCGTCTGGATGGTCATGTGCAGGGAGCCCATGATGCGGGCGCCCTTCAAGGGTTGGCTGTCGCCGAACTCGGCGCGCAGAGCCATGAGGCCGGGCATCTCGACCTCGGCCAGCTGGATCTCCTTGCGGCCCCACGGCGCGAGGGAGAGGTCGGCGACCTTGAAGTCGCCGTCAACGAGGGTGGTCATGGGTCTAGCTCCTGATGACGTGTTGGTCTTGCGTGTGCTTCGTCATCGGGCTGGGCGCTACTGCGCCACCCATGTCAGCCCGAACGACCCGAGGCTAGCGCGGTCGTCATCAGGGTGGCCCCCTCCAGCTCGACTCCCCGGTCGGTGACGTAGGGCCCGAGGCTGCGGCGGATGGCGGCGATCGCCTTGGCGGCGACGTCGGGGTCGGCGCCCTCCAACATGGCCCGGCCGGGGCCGCCGTTCACCAGGTAGTCCATCGCGTCGTCGACGCTGCCGCCCCCTCCGACCGGCATGGTCCGCCGGTGGGGCTGGACGTCGACGTCGGTCCAGCCGGCCCGGGCGAGGATGTCGGTGATCTTGTCGACCGCGGCGAGGCCGAACATCCCGGGGCCGTCGCCACCGAACGCGGGCGGCGGCAGGTGCTCCAGCGCCGCGGTCGTCGTGACCAGCAGCCACTGCTGCTCCGCCATGGGCGCCCACGACAGGATCGCCAGCCGCCCACCGGGACGCATCGCGGTGTTGACGTTCGAGAACGCGGCGACCGGGTCGTCGAAGAACATCACGCCGAAGCGGCTGACGGCCACGTCGTAGGGATCCCCCAGTGGGTCGGTCTGGGCGTCGGCGACCACGAAGTCGACGTTGGCGACGCCCTCCTCGGCCGCCCGCTTCCGGGCCTGGGCCAGCATCGGCTCCGACAGGTCGACCCCCACGGCCTCGCCTTCGGGCGCCGCCGCCCGGGCGGCCCGCCGGGTGGTCGCACCGTTGCCGCAGCCGATGTCCAGGACGCGCTCGCCGGGAGCGACGGCCGCGGTCGTGTCGATCAGGTCGGCCCAGGTCGCCAGCATGGCGTCGTAGCGGTCGTGGAGACGCACCCACTCCGCGCCCGAGACGCCGTTCCAACCTTCCTTCATGTCCTCGTTGGCCATGCTCTGCCGTCCTCCGGTGCTCGATGCTTGCGTACGAGGAGTCTGCCGACCTGAACTGCGGTGCATGTCAAGCGATCTCCTCACGATCGGCGAGCTGGGGCGGCGGGTCGGGGCGGAACACGCGGGCGGCATGGGGTAAGAAAGGCGCGGAAAGTACGGAAAAGGATGGCGGCGGGATACGAACACATGTACGATCAGGCGTATGTTCGAGCGGGTCAGAGACGTCCTGAAGGCAGCGATCGGTGAGCTGGTCGTCCCGGTCGACGCCGCCGCGCTGACCGACAGCCTCGCCTTGCTCGACCAGCTCACCGCCAGGGTCGTCGACGGCATAGGGGCGTTCGACCGGGCGGAGGCATGGAGCGACTCGGGCGCCGTGAGCATGACGGCGTGGCTCCGGTCGACGGGGTGCAGCGCTCGGAATGCTCACGCGATGGCACGGACGGCGCGGCGGTTGGGTGACCTGCCGGTGTTGGCGGAGGCGTATCGGAACGGGACGTTGTCGTCGGGGCAGGTGCAGGCGATCGTGGTGAACCTCAACGACGCCGTCACGCCGCTGTTCGCCTGGGCCGAGGCCGATCTGGTGCCGACGTTGGCGGCGATGCCGGTGGTCGACGTGGCCGCGGCGATGCAGACCTGGGCGCAGGCAGCGAAGGACTCGCTGGTCGACCCGGCGGATCCCGAGCCGGCGCGGCCGGAGCGGCGGCTGCACCTGTCCCGCACGATGGACGGTCGCCGGGAGCTCTCGGGGTCACTCGACGCCGAAGCGGGCGCGATCGCCGAGACCGCGCTGCGGCTCGCGTCGACCGACGACGTCGATGGGGAGCCGGGGCGGACACCGGCGGAGCGGCGGGCCGACGCGCTGGTCGACATCCTGAGGTTCTTCCTCGATCACCAGCAGACCCACCGAGGTGGGCGGCACCGGCCCCATCTGAACGTCTTCCTGGATCACGACGACCTCGGCGACGCACCCGGGAGCTCGGGGTGGCTGCCCGACGGCACCCTGTTGGACGGCGCCACCCTCCGGAGGCTCGCCTGCGACGCGGGTGTGCATCGGGTGATCACCCAGGGCCGGTCGAGCATCCTCGACTACGGCACCACCACCCGCACCATCCCCGCCAACCTCTTCAACGCCCTCGTCGCCCGTGACCGGCACTGCCGGTTCGGCGACTGCGACCGGCCGGCGGAGTGGTGCGACGCCCACCACGTCACCCACTGGGCCGACGGCGGTCCCACGGAGCTCGGGAACCTGGTGCTGGGTTGCTCCCGCCACCACCACCTCGTCCACCAACCCGGTTGGCACGCCAAGCTCCTACCCGACGGCACCTACCTGGTCTCCACACCCAACGGCCACACCATCGAGAGCCGGCCATCCGGTAGACCACCCGACCTGTTCGGCAGCCAGAGGAGGGCAGCGTGATGGGTTCCGGCGACCAGGCCCGCTCACGCGGTCGAGGTGCGGGGGGCGCGGCTCGTGAGCTGCTCGAGGAGGGCGACGGTCTCGGGGTGGACGCTGTCGTGGGGCTCGACGCCGTCGTCGGGGTCGGCCACGGCGGTGCACAGCTCCCGGTAGGCCCGGTGGACGCCGGGGACGTTGCCGGCCGCGTGCGCCGACCGCATGAGGATCCGGTACATCCGCTCGTCGCACGGGAAGGCCCGCAGTCCCTGGCGGGCGGCCCACTCGGCGCCCCGCCAGTCGCCCGCCTCCAGGCGGATCTCGGCCAGCTCGTCGGCGGCGTCGACCACCTGGGCCACGATCGCCCCCCGGTGCGGGCCGATCCAGCCGAACCCCCGACCCGCCCCGGTGAAGGGCTCGCCGGTCACCAGCGTCAGGGCCTCGGCCAGCAGCTCGGCGGCGAGGACGGGGTCGTCGGTGGCCTCCGCGTGCTCGGCCAGCTGGGCGAACAGGGCGTAGTCGGACGTGACCCGCTCGTCGAGCGCGTAGCGGCCGCCTTCGGGCGCCGGGAAGAGCCGCTCGGTGAGGGCCTTGCGGGCGGCGGTGACGGCGTTCTGGAAGGTCTTCACGGCGTGGGCGCCCGAGGGGAAGAGGGCGATCTCCAGGTCCTCCCGGTCGACGGTGGCCTCGCGGAGGGCCAGGTAGCAGATCGCCTCCAGGCCCTTCTGCCGGCCGACGGCGAGCGGCGCCTCGGTGCCGTCGTCCTGGCGCTGCACCACCTGCACCTCGCCCAGGACCCGGACGAGGACGTCGGCCCGGACCAGCAGGTCGTCCAGCCGGGGCGGCGGATCGGTGTCGGGTTGGGTGGGGTGGGTTGGGACGGGGTCGCGGGTGGGCAGGTCGACCGGTTCGGCCTGCTCGGCGTGCTCCAGCAGCTCGACGGCGGCGACGGCGTGGGGGTCGAGGCCGCGGGCCAGCACCAGGGTGTCGACGCCTTCGAGGCGCAGCAGGCCCGCACCGTCGATCCGGCACAGGGTGCCGACGGCCGGCACGTCGCCCTGCGGGCAGACCACCGCCACGCTGCGGCCGCGGCGGGCTGCCAGTGCCCGGAGGCGGGCGAGGTCGAGCTCGTGGGGCGGGACCGCGCTGACCACCAGCAGCGGCTCCCAGGCGTCGGGGGTCGCCCCGGCGGCGCGGGCCTGGGCGGTGGTGCCGCAGGCGAGGCCGGTGAGCAGGGCGTCGATGCGGGAGGCGTGGGCCTCGGCGAGGTCGAGGGCGTCGCCCAGGCCGGTGTCGACCGCCTCGATCGACGGCAGGCGGGCCAGGCCGTCGTCCAGGCCCACGAGGAGGACCCGGGGCTGGACGGCCCAGGGGGCGGTGGCGACCGACACGGCGACCGCCCGCAGCCACGCCGTGCCCCGGTCGTGGTCAGCGGCGACGGTGACGACGCCGTGCGACTCCAGGTCGACCAACACCTCGGCGCCGCCGGCGGTGGCCCCGACGACGCTGAGCAGGGGCGCCGGGGCCGCGACCGTGCTGCCGGCGGCGGCCAGCTGCTCGTAGCCGACGGCGGTGCGCCACCGGTCGGGCGCCTCGGCGACGAAGCCCGCGGACGGGGCGGCGGCGTCGGCGAGGACGAGCACCACCTCGTCGGGCGTGGCCTCCACCCAGCGGAACGGCGGGAGGCCTGCGGAGCCGGCGGTGGCGGCTGCGGCACGGAGGGCGGCGTCGACCAGGCGGGCGCCGTCGACGTCGGCCCCGGCCCGCAGGACCGACTCGGTGTGGGCCAGCTCGGGGCCGGGGAGGGCGATGGCCTGCCGGGGCCGCCGCCGTCGCAGCTGGGCCCGGCGGGCGCGGTCGAGGGCGATCACCAGCCCCGCCACACCGATCCCCCCGGCGACCAGGCCGACGGGGAAGGCCCCGTCCTCCTGGCGTTCGTCGTCCTGGTGGTCCTCCGGCAGCTCCCCGCCGGCCTGCAACTCCCCCACCGTCGTCACGGTCACCGCGGGGTCGTCCGACTCGGCCTCGACGTCGGGCGGCGCCGGGGCGGGGGCCTCCTCGGTAGGAGCCGGCGACTCCGGGCTCTCGCTGGCGGGAGACTCGGCGTCGGTCGGAGCCGGCGTCGTTGCGGCGGACGACTCCGGGGCTGGGACCTCGACCTCGGGCGGTGCTGGGGGCGGAGGCGCGGG
>DATHJB010000088.1 GCA_035316325.1 Acidimicrobiales bacterium | reverse complement strand
CGACGTCACCGACCGCGACGTCCTCTTCAAGGCCCACCGCCGGGCGGTGCGGGCGGCCGAGACGGCGATGCGCGAGGAGTTCGGGCTGGTCCCGACGTTGCCCTAGCCGTAGCCGGCTGGTTCCCCGGCAGGCTGGCGAGTCGTCTGTGGTCGTTCGGTTGCTCTCGAGTCGCTTGTGGTCGGTCTCCGACGTGTGATGTCGCGGGACATCGCTGACAGGTGTCTCGGGACTTCGCTGACGCTAGTTGGGTTTGGGTGGTTGGCCTGATGGCTGGTAGCGGCGGTTGGGGTTGATGGTGAGGCGTCGGATGAGGCCGGTCTGTCCGTGGATGGCGAGGTCGTGGTCTTGGGCGATGACGAGGACTTGTTGACCTCGCAGCGGGTAGCCGACGGCGATGGTCCAGCGTCGCCAGCCGATGTGCCCGGCGCTGGAGACGGTGTGCAGCGAACCACGTCGTGGTCCTGGGATCGCGGGTCCAGCGGGGGTGGCGGACTCGCTGGCAGACCAGCGCTGGTAGGGGGTGGCGCCATCGAGGGAGCTGTGGGGCCGATGGTGGTTGTAGTGGTGGCGCCAAACGTCGAGCTGGTCTTGGAGCTGGTCGTGGGTTCCAGCGCAGGGTTGGGTGCGGAGCCAGTTCTTGGTGGTCTGGTGGGAGCGTTCGAGCTTGCCGCAGGTCTGAGGGTGTCCGGGGCTGGAGAGCATGTGGTGGATTCCCAGGGCTCGTAGCTGGCGTTCGAAGTCCACGTCGCGGCCCCGGAACCGGCCGGTGAAGCACAGCCCGTTGTCGCTCATCACCCGGGCGGGCAGACCCCAATCAGCGACAGCGTGAGAGAAGGCATCCCAGGCAGCCTTGGCGGTGGGACCGGCAACGACCCTGGCGGCGACCAAGACCCGGGAATGGTCATCGAGTACGTCCATGATCCACACCTCCTGGCCATCAGCAAGCGCCCAGCACGTGGCGTCGATCTGCCAGGCGTCATTGGGACGGGGCCACTCGAAGCGCCGATACGACGACTTCGGGCGCTTGTCCGGCTGGGGGACCACCATGCCCCGGCGCACCAACGCCCGATGGATCGCCGACACCGACGGCACCACCTCGACATCGGGATCCCGGGCCAAGTGATACGCGATCGTCTGAGCCCCCTTATCGACCGGCAGCTCCTTACGCAGCCCCACGATGCGGTCCTCGATCTCCGCCGGTATCTGGCCTGGCGAACAATGAGGCCGACGTGAACGCTCCACCAGACCCGACGGGCCCTCCACCACCCAGCGGCGCCGGTACTTGTAGAAACTCTGCCGGGAGATACCCAGCTCCCGGCACAGCGCTGTCACATCCAGCGACAACCCGCTGGAGAACACCGCCAACAGCTTCGCTTCCATCGCAACCACCTTCCGGACAGCCATGGCCACGAGGCCTACCGCCCAACTCAGGTGTCAGCGATGTCCCGCCACATCCCTGTCAGCGATCTCACGACAGCCAACAAGTCGGAGACCGACCAGAAACGACTCGTCCTCGCCGGAACGACCAGAGATGACTCGCGACTTCGGGGAGGGTGGGGCGCGTAACTAACGTGGCCACTCGTGCCCACCCTCTCCGAAGCGGGCTCGAAGGAGCTGCTGGGCGGCTTCGGCGTGCCCTTCCCCGCAGAACACGTGGTGACGACCGCTGCCGACGCGGTGGTGGCCGCCGAAGCGGTCGGCTACCCGGTCGTGGTCAAGCTGGGGGGCGACGGGATCGCCCACAAGACCGAGCGCGGCCTGGTCCGCCTGAACCTCTCCGCCGCCGACGCCGTGCGGGAGGCGGCCGAGGCGCTGCTGGCCGCGGCCACGCCCGAGGACGGCGAGGTCCACCTCCTGGTCGCCCCCATGCTGCGGGCCACCCGGGAGCTCATCGCCGGCCTCCACCGTGACGAGCAGTTCGGCACCACCGTGATGCTGGGCGTGGGCGGGATCCTGGCCGAGGCCGTCGCCGACGTCGCCTTCCGGCTGGTGCCGATCACCCGCACCGACGCCGAGGAGATGATCGACGACCTGGCCACCCAGGCACTCCTCGGCGAGTTCCGGGGCGAGCCCGCGGTCGACCGGGACGCCGTCGCCGACGTGCTCCTGGGCCTCTCGCAGGCGGCGACCGAGCGGCCCGACGTCGCCTCCGCCGACCTGAACCCGCTGCTCATCGTCGACGGCCGCCCGATCGCCGTCGACGCCCTCGTCGAGCTGGAGCTGGAGCCCTCGTGACCCGCCACACCCCCGAGCAGTTCCGGGCCCTGTTCGACCCCCGGGCCGTGCTGGTCGCCGGCGCCTCCACGCACCCCGGCAAGTTCGGCTTCGTGGCCCTCCACAACATCCTGTCGTGCGGCTACCAGGGCGGTATCTACGCCACCAACCGCGACGGCGCCGAGGTCCTGGGCATCGCCACGGCCCGCGACGTCGCCGAGCTCCCCGACGGCGAGATCGACCTCGCGTTCGTCTGCACCCCCGCCGGCGCCAACCCCGAGCTCCTCAAGGCCTGCGCCGCCAAGGGCATCACCGCCGCCTTCATCGCCTCGGCCGGCTACGGCGAGGCAGGCGACGAGGGCCGCCGCGCCCAGGACGAGCTGGTCGCCCTGGCCGAGGAGCTGGGCATCCTGCTCGCCGGCCCCAACGGCCAGGGCGTGGTCTCGACCCCGGCCCAGCTGTGCGCGCAGATCGTCGGGCCCTACCCGCCGCGGGGGCGGATCGGCGTCGCCAGCCAGTCGGGCAACCTGGTCAGCGCCTTCCAGAACTACGCCGGTCAGACCGGCGTCGGCATCAGCCGAGCGGTGTCGGCCGGCAACGCCGCGGCGGTCGCGGTGCCCGACTTCCTCGAGTACTTCGCCACCGACCCCGAGACCGCGGTCGCCCTCGCCTACATCGAGGGCGTGGCCGTGGGGGAGGGGCGGGCCGTCTACGAGCGCCTGCGCCAGGTGTCCGAGCGGCTGCCGGTGGTGCTGGTGAAGGGCGGGCGCTCCGCCGACGGACAGCGGGCCGCGGCCAGCCACACCGGGTCGCTGGCCAGCGACGACCGCGTGTTCGACGGCATGGCCCGCCAGGCCGGCGTGCAGCGGGCGGCCACGGTGGAGCAGGCGTTCGACGTCGCCGCCACCTTCGCCACCCAGCCGCTGCCGCAGGGGAACCGGGTGGCCGTCGTGACCACGGCCGGGGGTTGGGGCGTCGCCACCGCCGATGCCCTCAGCCAGACGAGCCTCCAGCTGGCGGCCCTGCCCGACGACCTGCGGGCCGCGATCGACGAGCACCTGCCGCCCCGCTGGAGCCGCAACAACCCGATCGACCTGGCCGGCGGCGAGACCCGCGACACCGTGCCCGCCGTGCTCGACCTGGTGGCGGGCCACTCCGAGATCGACGCCGTGATCTTCCTGGGCATCGGCATCCAGTCGAACGAGGCCAAGCTCATGCGCCGGGGCCGCTTCTACCCGGACCACGGGCTCGAGCGCATCGTCGCCTACCACGAGCGCCAGGACGCCCGCTTCGCCCAGGCGGCCATCGAGGCCAGCGACCGCACCGGCAAGCCCGTGCTGGTGGCCACCGAGCTGGCCGTCGCCTCGCCCGACAACCCCGCCGTCGCCACCATGCGCGAGGCGGGCCGGCTGTGCCACGCCTCCGCCAACCGCGCCGTCGCCGCCCTCGACCACCTGTGGCAGCGCTCCCGCTGGCTCCAACGCCGCGGCCTTCCCCTCGGGTGAGCGACGCATGAGCGACGACACACCGCGGCACTTCGCCAAGGGCGCGACCCGGCGCACCCGACCGGCCGACCACCGGTCGGCGACGCCCGAGCCCCCGCCGTCCGACGTCGTGCCCCCGCGCCTGCGGGAGAGCGAACGCCTCCGGGAGCGGATGCGGGCCCAGCGCCTCAACGCCCCCGGGGACCTGCCGCCGCCGCCCGGGCGCCCCGCGCCGCCCCAGCCCGAACGGCGCCTGCCCGGCTGGGTGGTGCCGGTGCTGCTGGGGACGGTCGCCGTCGTCACCGCCACCGCAGCCTTCCTGCTGAACCGCAGCGACACCGCCACCGACGTCGCCGCCCCGACGCCCGTCACCCCGGTCCTCTCCGCCCGGCGGGTGCCCGAGCTGGTGGCGGCGCCCGTCGCCAGCCGCCGGCTGCAGGCCGACCTCTCGGCGTTCATGACCGGGTCGCCGGCCGACAGCTGCCTGGTCGTGCAGTCGGGCGGCGAGGCGCTGTTCGCGCAGAACCCCACCGTGCCGCTGGCCCCGGCGTCGAACCAGAAGCTGGTGACCGGCACCGCGGCGCTGCTGTCGATGGGCCCGGACGCCACCCTCGACACCGTCGCCAGCACCACGGCCGCCCCGGCGGGCGGGGTCGTGGAGGGCGACGTCTACGTCGTCGGCGGCGGCGACCCGGTGCTCACCACCGGCCCCTTCGCCCAGCAGCTCTACAAGGACCGGCCACCGTCGCTGGTCAACGACCCGGCCAAGCTCGCCGACGCCATCAAGGCCGCCGGCATCACCCGGATCACCGGCAGCATCGTCGGCGACGGCAGCCGCTACGACACCCAGCGCTTCCACCCCACCTGGCCGGAGCGCTACCAGCCCCAGAACGTGGTCGGCCAGCTCGGGGCGCTGATGATCGACGACGGGTACGAGGGCTTCCCGCCCCAGTACGAGGGCGAGCAGGCCCGCACCCCGGCGCCCGACGCGGCCGCCCACGCCGCCCTCAAGCTCACCACCCTGCTGCGGGAGCGGGGCGTGGCCGTCGACGGCGCACCCCGCAGCGGCACGGCCCCCGCGGGAGCGACGCTGACCACCGTGGCCACCCTGCCGTCGGCGCCGCTGGTCGACATCGTCGGCGAGATGCTGACCGAGAGCGACGACGACACCGCCGAGCTGCTCATGAAGGAGATCGGCAAGCGCGAGTCCGGCACCGGCACCTGGGACGCCGGGGTGGCCGCCACCGGCCAGCTGCTCAACGAGGCCGGGATCGACATGACCGGCGTCGAGGTCGTCGACGGCTCGGGCCTGTCGTACGACAACCGGACCACCTGCCAGTTCCTGACGAGCCTCCTCACCCGGCCCGACACGGGACCGCAGCTGGTGGAGCACTCGTCGGTGGCCGGCGAGACCGGCACCCTCCTCGCCGACTTCGACGGCACCCCCGTGGACGGCCGCATGCACGCCAAGACCGGCACGCTCAACACGGTGACGGCGCTGGCCGGCCGGGTCGATCCGCTGCAGGGCGGCAGCCTGGTGTTCTCCTACATCGCCAACGCCCCCTCGATCAGCGACAGCTCGGCGAGGGAGTGGCGCACGGGACTGGCGGAGATCCTGGTGGCCTACCCGCGCGGCGTCGACATCGCGGCCCTGCAGCCCGCCGCGGCCCCGTCGTGACCGCCCCGCGCCCGACCCGGGATCGCCGAGCGGGGGTCGTCGACGTGCTACAACGAGACCTCCGGTAGAGGGGATTTCGCGTTGCCCGAGAACAAGAGCGTGCCGCAGATCGTCAGCGAACTGTGGGTGCTGACGAAGGACTACGCACGTCAGGAGACGGTCGAACCGCTCAAGGGCGTCGGCCGTTACCTCGTGTACGGGTTCGCCGGCGTGGTGCTGGGCAGCATGGGCGTCGTCCTGCTGCTGCTGGCGATGCTGCGGGCCCTGCAGGAGCTCACCGGCAGCACGTTCGCGGGCAACTGGTCGTGGGTGCCGTACCTGCTGGTGCTGCTGACGGCCTCACTGCTCGGGGCCCTCGCCGCCAGCCGGATCGGGAAGCGGAACTAGGAGCCTCGAATGACTGACGTTGCCTCGGCCAACCGGCCCGTCACCCGCGACGACCTCGAGTCCAAGCTCCGCGAGGTCTACGGCGGTGCCCAGGAGGGGATCGCCTCCACGAAGAACACGGTCGTGAGCATCGGCGTGGTGCTCGGCCTGGTCCTGCTGGTGATCACCTTCCTGCTCGGCGTGCGCGGTGGCAAGAAGAAGACCACCATCGTCGAGATCCGCCGGGTCTGAGGCTCCGATGGCACGTCGCCGCTCCTCCTCCCGCACCGACAACCTGCTGGGCCTGCTGCAGTCGCGCGGCGTCCAGCGGGGCGTGCTCGGCAGCTCCCGCAGCTGGTTCTGGATCGCCGTCGCGGCCTGGGTGCTGCGCCGCCTCCGCCGTGTCGTCGGCAGCGAGCCCGAGCTGGTCTTCCGGGGCGAGATCAAGCCCGGCCAGGCCATCCGTATCGACCACACCACCGAGATCTACGGCACCCCCAAGCGCTAAGGCGCCTCTCGGGCCACGTGGAGTCCCTCGGCATCGACCCAGGCGAAGCGCCCGTCACCCGGCGCGCCGAGGTCGGGGTCCGGGTCCATCGGCGCCAGTTGGCGGTTGCCGGCGAGGTCGCACGGGGTGGTGAAGTCCTCGCCGTAGCGGAAGGGCGGATCGGCGCCGTCGAGGTAGTCGACCTTGTTGGTGCCGATGCACCAGCCGACGGCGTCCTCGAGCACCTCGATCGCCTCGCCAGCGGCCACGTCGACGGCGACCCGGGAGCCGTCGTCGCGGACGAGCGTGAAGGCCGTCGGGGTCAGACGGGTCAGCGGCTTCGTGTCGTCGCTGAGCGCCGAGGCCGGCCCGAGCGGCACGGTCCAGGTGGTCGCCCCTGTCGCCGGGTCGAAGCCCTCCATCACCGCGTCCGTGACCACGGTCCGCACGATCGAGCCGTCCTCGAGGTGGTAGGTGCCGGTCATGCGGCAGCGGATCCACGGCTCGGCGCCGTCGACCCGAAGGCTCATGCCCCACAGGCGGCTGCCGCAGGTGGGAGCGCCCTCGGCCACCCACCGGGTCTCGCCGGTCGCGGCGTCGACACCGGCCATGTACTGCGGGACGAACGCCAGCTCACCGGTGTCCGGCCACTCCTGCCGGGAGCCGAGCCAGCCGACCAGCAGCCCCTCGTGCTCCTGCCACTGCCACCCGCCGTCGGAGGTGACGTCCCGGCCCTGGAACAGCTCGGCCGGCGGCCGCTGCCAGGTCACCTGGCCGTCGACCACCCGGGCGACCTGCTCGTCGCCGTCACCCCGCAGGTCGTAGAGACCCGCCGCCAGCTCCCGGCCGTCGAGCTGGTCGGTCCGGCCGACCGCGCCCGTCGCGGCGTCGACCTGCCACAGCGACCCGGCGTCGGAGTCGTAGGCGGTCACGCACAGCTGGCCCGGCAGGTCGGGACAGATCTCCAGCACGTCGCCGAACCCCTCCGACGACGCCTCGGTGATCCACGCCGGTTCGCCGGTGGCGACGTCGACGGCCTCGATCGCGGCGGTCTCCGTCCCCCGGGCGACCATGTGGAAGGCGAGGCGGTCGTCCGCGGTGACCGGGATGCCGACGCCATTGGTGACGAACGACGCCGTCGACTCCCGGCGCCACGCCTCGACGCCCGTCGTGGCCTCGTACGCCGTGAGCCAGAGGCCCCCGTCCGCAGCGACGTAGGCCACCAGCCGCTCACCCACCAGCACCGGCCGGGACGCGAACCGGACGCCCGAGGTCGACCACATCAGGTCCATCGGCCGGGGCGGGGCCGTCGTCGTCGTGGTGGTCGCCTCCACCACGACGCGGTCGAACACCGACCCGTCACCGCTGCTGCAGCCGCCGACGAACAGCATCGCCAACACCAGACCCGCCCGCCGCGGTCCCCACGCCATGGGCACGTTTCTAGCCGGTGTCGGGGGCGGGCGTCCGGCACGCGACAATGGGCGCGTCATGAAGGTCGTGTTGCGCAACCCCCGCCGTGAGCTCGACGTGCCCGGGCCGATCACCGTCACCAAGCTGCTGGGCAACCTGGAGCTGAACCGGGAGTCGGTGCTGGTGATCCGGGGCGACACGCTGGTGCCGGGCGACGCCCTGCTCGACGACGCCGACGTCGTCGAGATCCGCCCGGTCATCTCCGGAGGCGCCGAATGAAGTGCACGGTGTGCCGCGGGCCGGCCGTGATCGACCTGCGGCGCCACAACTCCAACTTCTGCGCCGAGCACATGGTGCGGTTCTGCCGCGACCAGGTGGCCAAGGCGATCCACGACCACCGGATGATCGAGCCGGGGGAGCGGGTGCTGGTCGCCATCTCCGGCGGCAAGGACAGCCTGGCGCTCTGGGACATCCTGCTGGAGCTCGGCTACCCCGCCGAGGGCATGACCATCGGCCTCGGCATCGGCGACTACAGCGAGCACAGCACCGCCACCAGCGTCGCCTTCGCCGAGGAGCGGGGCCTGAAGCTCCACCTCGTCGACCTGCGCGACGAGTACGACTACGACATCCCGACCGCCAGCAAGGTCACCCGCCGGGTGCCGTGCTCGGCGTGCGGCCTGTCGAAGCGCCACCTGTTCGACAAGTCCGCGCTCGACGGCGGCTACGACGTGGTCGCCACCGGCCACAACCTCGACGACGAGGCCGCCGTGCTCCTGGGCAACACGCTCCACTGGCAGACCGAGTACCTGGGCCGCCAGCAGCCGGTGCTCCCCGCGTCGCCAGGGTTCCCCCGCAAGGTGAAGCCGCTGGTCCGCCTGGGCGAGCGGGAGACCGCCGCCTACTGCGTGCTGCGCGGCATCGACTACGTGGTGGAGGAGTGCCCCATGGCCGAGGGCAACCGGCACCTCCGCTACAAGGAGGCGCTCAACATCATCGAGGCGGCCTCGCCCGGCGCCAAGCGCGACTTCTACTTCGGCTTCCTGGCCCGGGCCGCCGACCGCTTCCAGCCCGAGGCCCAGGAGGCGAAGAGCGAGCTGGTCGCCTGCGAGCACTGCGGTGCCCCGACGCCCACCAGCCCCTGCGCCTTCTGCCGCCTCGTGGATCGCACCGCCGGCCACGAGCCCGTGCCGGTCGAGCTGGTCCGCAAGCGCTACGCCCGGGGTCGTGGCCGATGAGCCGCCTCCTGCGCGCCGGCGAGCAGGTGATGCTGGTCGACGCCAAGCGCCGCCGCTACCTGATCACCCTGGCCGAGGGCGGCGAGTTCCACAGTCACGTGGGCGTGCTGCCCCACAGCGACCTCATCGGCCAGCCCGAGGGCGTGAGCGTGCGCTCCAGCGGCGGCGGCCGGCTGCTGGCGATCCGGCCCACCCTGTCGGACTTCGTGTTCAAGATGCCCCGGGGCGCCCAGGTCATCTATCCCAAGGACCTCGGCCCGATCCTCATGCTGGCCGACATCTTCCCCGGCGCCCGGGTGCTGGAGTCGGGCGTCGGCTCGGGCGCCCTGTCGATGACGCTGCTGCGGGCCGGCGCCGAGATCACCGGCTACGAGCTGCGGGAGGACTTCGCGGCCCGGGCGGTCCGCAACGTCACCACGTTCCTGGGCGAGCAGGCCGCCGCCCGCTACGACGTGGAGCTGCGCGACGCCTACGACGGCATCGACGTCGACGACCTCGACCGTGTGGTCCTCGACCTGCCCGAGCCGTGGCGGGTGGTCGACCACGCCGCCAAGGCACTGCACCCCGGCGGCATCCTCGTGGCCTACACGCCGCAGATCACCCAGGCCGCCCAGCTGCGGGAGGCCCTGGACGGCGGTGGCTTCGGCCTCACCGAGACGGTCGAGGTGCTCCACCGGGGCTGGCACATCGAGGGGCTGTCCGTGCGTCCCGACCATCGGATGGTCGCGCACACGGGCTTCCTGACGAGCGCGCGTCTGCTCAAATAGCGGCCCATCGGAAGACGTCCCTTCGGAAGAGACAGGCAGGCCGTCCCGTGAACCTCCTCGACGTCGTCCTCGTGGTGATCGGCGTGTGCGCCGCGGTCGGCGGCTACCGCCTGGGCCTCGTGGCCAAGCTCATCTCGTGGCTCGGCCTGGCCCTCGGCCTGCTCCTCGGCTACGCGGTGCTGCCGGGCCTGCTGGAACGGCTCGAGGACGCCAGCCAGCCCAGCCTGGTGCTGGTGGCGGTGGCGACCCTGCTGGGCGCCGGCCTGATCGGGCAGGGCCTGGCGCTGACGCTGGGCAGCAAGCTGAACATCGAGGTGCCGACGGGACCGGCCCGCCAGGTCGACCGGGGGGTGGGCGCGGTGGTGGGCTGCTTCAGCGTGCTGGTGGGCCTGTGGCTGCTGATCCCGATCCTCACGTCGGAGCGGGGCTGGCCGGCCGAGCAGGCCTACGGCTCGTCCATCACCCGCGAGGTGCACGACTGGTTCCCGGAGCCGCCGGACACGATGAAGGCGCTGCGCTGGATCATCGGTGACGACGCCTTCCCGCTGGTGTTCGGCGGCCTGCAGGAGGCCCCCGACCTGGCGGCGCCACCGGAGGCCAGCGGGCTGACCGAGTCGGTCGCCGAGACCGCGGTGCGCTCCACGGTGAAGGTGCAGGGCGTGGCCTGCCGGCGGGTCCAGGAGGGCAGCGGCTTCGTGGTGCAGCCGGGCCTGATCGTCACCAACGCCCACGTCGTCGCCGGCGAGGACGACACCCAGGTGCAGCTCCACGACGGCTCCTCCCGCGACGCCACCGTCGTCGCCTACGACTCGCGGCGCGACATCGCCGTGCTGCGGGTCGACGGCCTCGACGTGCCGCCGCTCGCCCTGCGCGACGCCGACGTGGGCGACGTGGGCGGCGTGTTCGGCCATCCGGGCGGCGGCCAGCTGGAGGTGAGCCCGTTCGA
Source organism: Acidimicrobiales bacterium (assembly GCA_035316325.1). Taxonomy (NCBI): domain Bacteria; kingdom Bacillati; phylum Actinomycetota; class Acidimicrobiia; order Acidimicrobiales; species Acidimicrobiales bacterium. Next base: position 45,399 of record DATHJB010000088.1, on the reverse strand, counting down.
GGTGGCCGAGGAGATCACCGCAGTCGGCAACGACGTGTACGACCGGGAGGAGTCACGCCGCCAGGTGCTGGTGCTGGCGTCGAACCTGGCGCCCGGCGACTCGGGCGGGGCGCTGATCGACCCGCAGGGCGACGTGGTGGGCCTGGCGTTCGCGGTGGCCCCCGACAAGAGCGGGGTGGCCTACGCGCTGGCGCTGGAGGAGGTGCGGGCCGTGCTGTCCGGCGACCTCTCGGCCGAGCGCGACACCGGCGACTGCCTCGGCTGATCTCCCGGCGAAACCTCGACAGAACTGGTGGCTATGGCGCCATCTCTGTCGAGGTTTCGATCGACCGTGGGGTCAGTCGACCTCGATGAAGATGCACTCGCCGGGGCACTCCTCGGCGGCCTCGATGGTCGCCTCTTCCTGACCGGCGGGGACGACCGCCAGGCCCTCGGCGCCACCGGGGTCGGCGAACACCTTGTCGCCTTCCTTGACGTAGGCCAGGCCATCGTCCAGCAAGGTGAAGACGTCGGGTGCGATCTCCTCGCAGAGACCGTCGCCGGTGCAGAGATCCTGATCGATCCAGACCTTCATGCTGTTGCTGTGCTCCTGGCTAGATGACGTCCAGAGTCCGAAACCGCAGCGTAGTCGAAGGGTTGATAAACAAGGCAAACCCGATAGAAATTCGTCTGTGTCGGCTCATCAGGTAATGGTGCCGCCGGGCGGTGGTGCCGGTGTAGGGTCGAAAATACAGGTACGCCCCCGGGTCGAACCCTTGGTCGGAGGAGGTGATCGTGGTCGCTGAGCGAGAGAACGAGCCCCGTCCGTCCACCCAGGATGCGGAGACGGTACGCACGCTCGAAGAGGAGATCCTGGCGCTGCGGCGTCGGTTGCAGGATGCTCCCAAGAGGGTCCGCACCCTCGAGGAACGGCTGTTGGAGACCAAGGGCCAGCTGGCCCAGGCGGTCGCCCAGAACGAGAAGCTGACCTACACCCTCCGTGAGGCGCGCGACCACATCGCGGCCCTGCGTGAGGAGGTCGACAAGCTCACCCAGCCGCCGTCCGCCTACGGCACGCTGCTCGGCCGCAACGACGACGGCACCGTCGACGTCTACTCCGGCGGCCGGAAGATGCGCGTCGCCGTCCACCCGGCGCTCGACGAGGAGGAGCTCGTGCGGGGCGGCGAGGTCGTCCTCAACGAGTCGCTCAACGTCGTGCTCTCCCGCACGCCCGACACCAACGGTGAGGTCGTCACCCTCAAGGAGACGCTCGAGGACGGTCGCCGCGCCATCATCGTCGGCCGGGCCGACGAGGAGCGGGTGGTCGACATCAGTGCCGCCCTCGCCGAGGAGAAGATCCGCAGCGGCGACTCGCTGCTGATGGACCCCCGGTCGGGCCTGCTGCTGGAGAAGCTGCCCCGCGCCGAGGTCGAGGACCTGGTGCTCGAAGAGGTGCCCGACGCGGCCTACTCCGACATCGGCGGCCTCGACGAGCAGATCGAGCAGATCGCCGACGCGGTCGAGCTGCCGTTCCTCCACCAGGAGCTCTTCGCCGAGCACAAGCTGCCCGCCCCCAAGGGCATCCTGCTCTACGGCCCTCCGGGCTGCGGCAAGACGCTCATCGCCAAGGCGGTGGCCAACAGCCTGGCCAAGAAGGTGGCCTCGGTCACCGGCGACGAGGGCGGCAAGAGCTACTTCCTCAACATCAAGGGCCCCGAGCTGCTCAACAAGTACGTGGGCGAGACCGAGCGGCAGATCCGCCTGGTCTTCCAGCGTGCTCGCGAGAAGTCCGAGGAGGGCTGGCCGGTCATCGTGTTCTTCGACGAGATGGACTCGATGTTCCGCACCCGCGGCTCGGGCATCAGCTCCGACGTCGAGTCGACCATCGTCCCGCAGCTGCTGGCCGAGATCGACGGCGTCGAGTCGCTGAAGAACGTCATCGTGATCGGCGCCTCCAACCGTGAGGACCTGATCGACCCCGCCATCCTGCGCCCGGGCCGCCTCGACGTGAAGATCAAGATCGAGCGGCCCAACGAGATCTCGGCCACGCAGATCTTCGGCCGCTACCTCACCGTCGACCTGCCGCTCGGCCCCGATGCCGTGCAGGACCTCGGTGGGGGCGACGCCGCCAAGTGCGTGCAGGCGATGATCGAGCGCACGGTCGACGAGATGTACCGCACCGACTCGGACAACGAGTTCCTCGAGGTCACCTACCAGAACGGTGACAAAGAGGTCATGTACTTCAAGGACTTCGCGTCCGGAGCCATGATCGAGAACATCGTGCGGCGGGCCAAGAAGCTGGCCATCAAGCGCCACCTCGCCGGGGGCGTGAAGGGCATCGTGCTCGAGGACATGATCGCCTCGATCCACCAGGAGTACAAGGAGCACGAGGACCTGCCCAACACCACGAACCCGGACGACTGGGCGAAGATCTCCGGCAAGAAGGGCGAGCGCATCGTCTACGTGCGCACCATCGTCAACCGCGAGGGTTCCGGCAACGGCGGCCGGGCGATCGAGCGGGTCGCCACCGGTCAGTACCTGTAGCGACCAGGTTCCTGCGAGCGGCGCCCGACTTCCGGTCGGGCGCCGTTGCGCGTCCCGGGTCGGGTCAGGCGTTCCCGCAGGAGGTCAGGGCCGCGTCGAAGTTGCCGGGGAGGTCGGCCTCCTCGGCGGCGTACGCCACCTGGAGGGCGGCGTCGTAGCCGAGCGCGCCGACCACGCAGTCGGCCTGGTCGAACGCGGTGTCGAGGTCGAGGCCGCCGAGCTCCACGGCCTCCACGGTGAGCTGCGAGCGCAGGGCCGGCAGCTGCAGGACGTCGAGGGCCCGGTCGTTGATGTCGACCGCGTCGTCGCCGGGGTCACACGATTCGACGAACGGGGTGTCGCCTTCGTCGACGACGCGGGCACCGTTGGCGGCCGGGGCGGCGTCGGTCCACTCCTCCAGGGTGTCGGCCACCTGGGTGGCGTCGCCGGTGCTGTCGCTGTCGACGGCGAAGCGCACGCAGGTGCGGTCGTCGTCTTCGTAGGTGACCCAGCGGCCGTTGCCCCAGCCGTCGGCGGCCTCCAGGGCGACGACCGGGTCGATGCGCTCGGCCAGCACCACGTAGAGGTCGACGGCGTCGAAGACGCCCTCCTCGGTGGGCTCGTCGATGCCGTCGGGCAGCGGCGGTGCGTCCAGCTCGGTGGGCTCCGCGGGGCCGTCGGCAGCGAGGTAGGAGCGGGGGTCGAGCATGTGCTCGCCGGTGGCCGGCAGCTGGTCGAAGGCGTCGTCCACGGCGCCGTTGCCGCCCTCGGCCGCGATCAGGCTCACCAGCGGCTGGCCCAGCACGTAGGGCACGATGCCGAACGCCTGCAGCGCGGCCGGGATGTCACCCAGGTCGTCCTGGGAGGCCTCGAACCCCTCGTTGTAGGTCTCGACGTACTCGTCGAACTCGGCCTGGCCGAGGCTCTCGACGTAGGCGTTCTCGACGCGGACGGCGTCGCCCTCGACCAGCGCCAGGTAGCCGGTGAAGGCGTCGTCGACGGCGGCCTCGTCGTCGGGGTCGATGCCCTGCTGCAGCTCCTCCAGGTCGAACTGCTGGTCCTGGAGCACGTGGGTGAGCTCGTGCACGAGCGTGACGCGCAGGTCGACGGCCAGCTCGGTGCCCCGGACCACCACCCGCTCGGTGACGACGTCGTAGTAGGCGAGGGTGCCGGCGTCGGCCAGGTCGTTCTGGGCCTCGACCGGGTCGAGGTCGCCGCTGGCCAGGCCGAGCGCCCGGAGGAACGCCACCTGCCGGTCGAGCGACTCGGTCTCCTCCTCGGTGAGATCACCGGCGTCGACCCGCACGGCGTCGGAGTACTCGTCGGCGCTGAGGAAGTCGACGGGGACGGGGTGGTCGAACTGCAGGTCGCGCTGGTCCTCCACGAAGGCGACCAGGTCGGCGACCCGGGGGTCCCACTCGTCGGGGTAGTCGCCGCTGCTGTTGCGGGCGTAGATCACCACGCTCACCGCCGCGATCACGACGACCGTGCACAGCACCGCGCCCAGCCACAGCGGCAGGGGCGACTTCTTCGCCGGCGCCCAGTAGGGCGGCGTCCCCGGTGGCGGGGCCGGCGCCCCGGGCCACATCGGCCCCGGTGGAGGCGGCGGGGCGGCACGTGCCGGCGGTGGGGGGCCGGGACGGGCCGCGGTCGGCGGCGGATCCTCGGGGCCCCAGATGGTCTCGCGTGCAGGGCGGGCGGGCGGAGGTGGCGGCGGGGGAGGGGGCGGTGGTGCCCCGCCGTTGGCCCGGGGTGGCGGCTCGGTGGAGCCGGGCTCGGCCCAGGGGCTCGCCGGCTCACGGGGGTCGTCGGTGGGTGGGTAGTCGCTCACGCCCGTCCTTGCATCAGTGCACCACTGCGCTGTCGTGACCGGGGAGTCTGGCCGCTCCCCGCTCCGATTGCTCCGCACTAGCGTTCGGGGCCGTGGCCCTCGCCCTGACCGAGACGAAGGAGGGTCGGCTCGCGATCATCGTGGCCATCGCCGGGACCATGCTCGTGGGCGGGTCGCTGGTCAACGTGCTGGGCAACAACGCCGCCGACTCTGCGGCCGACGACGTGCGGGCCGCCCTGCGCACCGAGCTCGGGGAGCTGCCCGACGACGCCGAGCTCACCTTCCCGGTCGACCCGGAGCCCATCGAGTCGGCCGTCGACCGGGCCGTCGACACCCGGGACGGGCGGCTCGTCGCCGTCGGCCGGCCCGACGAGCACCGGGACCTCACGGTCGTAAAGGTCGAGACCGGCTGGACGTGGTGGCTCCGCTGCATCCGGGTCGAGCTGCGCGGCCAGGGCACGGTCCTGACCCACGTCGCCTCCGGCCCCTGCTGAAGCGTGAATGTCATGACATCGGCTGTGACTATCCGCGCAACTCCTTCGAGGGCGGACTCTTCCCTGTGCGGCCGGGGGTAACGTCGTCCCGTGGCCCTGCGGAAGATCATCGGCGTCGAGACCGAGTACGGCATCCTGGTGCGAGGAGCCGCGGAGTCGAACCCGATCGCGGCCTCCTCGGTTCTCATCAACGCCTACGTGCAGGAGCTGGCGCGCGCCGGCGCCGGCACGCGCACCAGCCCCCGGGTCGGGTGGGACTTCGAGGACGAGCACCCCGACATCGACGCCCGCGGCTTCACCGCCGAGACCGCGCTGGCCCCCGAGGTCGAGACCCACCTGGTGAACGCGGTGCTCACCAACGGCGCCCGCTACTACGTCGACCACGCCCACCCCGAGCTGTCGACCCCCGAGTGCGCCGACCCGCGGTCGATCGTGGTGTTCGACAAGGCGGCCGAGATCGTGCTGCAACGCTCGATGCTGGCGGCGAAGTCGCTGCTGCCGCCGGGCGAGGAGATCGTCGTCTACAAGAACAACTCCGACCGCAAGGGCAACTCCTACGGCACCCACGAGAACTACCTCATGGACCGCCAGGTGCCGTTCTCGCGGATCGTGATGCACGTGATGCCGCACTTCATCTCGCGGCAGGTGTACACGGGTGCCGGCAAGGTCGGCACCGAAGCGGCGGGCCTCACCAGTGACGACGTGCCGTTCCAGCTCACCCAGCGGGCCGACTTCTTCGAGGAGGAGGTCGGGCTGGAGACCACGCTCAAGCGCCCCATCGTCAACACCCGCGACGAGCCCCACGCCGACGCCCAGCGCTACCGGCGGCTCCACGTCATCGTCGGCGATGCGAACCTGGCCGAGGTGGCGACGTTCCTGAAGGTGGGCGTCACCGCGCTGGTCCTGTCGATGATCGAGGACGAGTTCCTGCCGCGCGACCTCACGCTCGCCACGCCGGTGCAGGCGCTGCGCCAGGTGTCCTACGACCTGTCGCTGCGGAAGCCGCTCGAGCTGGCCGACGGGACGACGATGACCGCGGTCGAGATGCAGTGGGAGTACCTCGACCGGGCCAAGAAGTACGCCGAGGAGCACGGCCTCGACTGCCTGGGAGCGCCCGAGATCGGCGCCGAGGTGCTGCGCCGCTGGGAGGACGTGCTCGGCCAGCTCGAGTCCGACTTCCTGGGGCTCGCCAACCAGCTCGACTGGGTGGCCAAGTACCGCCTGATGCAGGGCTACCGCGAGCGTCACGGGATCGAGTGGGACGATGCCAAGCTGGCGGCGATGGACCTCCAATACCACGACCTGCGCGCCGAGAAGAGCCTGGCGGCACGGGTCGGCCTCGAGCGTCTGACCGACGACCGTGAGGTGCTGGCGGCGGTGTTCGAGCCGCCCACCGACACCCGTGCCTACTTCCGGGGCAAGTGCCTGCAACGCTGGGCCGACCAGATCGTCGCGGCGAACTGGGACTCGATGGTCTTCGACGTCGGCGGCGACCCGCTGCGCCGGGTTCCCATGATGGACCCGACACGTGGAACGGAGGCGCACGTAGGTAGGTTGATGGACGAGTGCACCAGTCCGGCGGAGTTGTTGGACCGGCTGGGGCAGTAGCGATAGGGAACGAGGAACAGGCGACATGGCTGAGCGAGAGCAGAAGAAGAAGTCCGCCCCCGCTCGTGAAGAGGAAGTCGTCGAAGAAGCGCCGGCGACCTCCGATCAGGGCGAGAAGATTAAGGCCGAACTCGACGACCTACTCGAAGAGATAGACGAAGTCCTGGAGTCGAACGCCGAGGATTTCGTGAAGTCCTACGTCCAAAAGGGCGGGCAGTAGCACGAAATGCCCTGAAAGTCCGACTACCCTACCCTCCTGAACAAGGTCGTTCGGGAGGGTGCGTTGTCGGTCAAGAACTGCAGGGTCTGCCAGCTTCCACCTGGATCACGACCATGTGACGGGGGCTGTCCGCGGGATCCTCTGCCTGTCGTGCAACCAGGGCGTCGGGAAGTTCCGGAACGACCCCGAGCTGTCGGAGCGGGCGGCGGGGTATGTGCGCTGGGGGCGCGCAAGGGGGGAGGGGTGAGGCTGTAGCCTCCGCCTCGATGACCTTGCCGATCTACCGTGCCGACGACGACCCGGGCCCGTCGTTCGTCGACCTGCTGAGCCGAGTCGGCCAGGGCCCCCGTTGGGACGTCCAGGGCGTGCCGGGTTCGGGCGAGAGCCCGCTGCGGATGACGCACGCCACCACCGTGGTGGCGGTGCGCTGCACCGACGGTGTGGTGATGGCGGGCGACCGGCGGGCCACGGCCGGGCACCTCATCAGCTACCGGACGATGGAGAAGGTGTTCCCCGCCGACCGGCACTCGGGCGTCGCCATCGCCGGCGCCGCCGGGCCGGCCATGGAGATGGTCAAGCTCTTCCAGCTCCAGCTGGAGCACTACGAGAAGGTGGAGGGCGGCTCGCTCTCGCTGGAGGGCAAGGCCAACCAGCTCTCCGGGATGGTGCGCAGCCACCTGCCGGCGGCGATGCAGGGCATGGCAGTGGTGCCGCTGTTCGCCGGCTTCGACACCCGCCGCGGCGTCGGCCGCCTCTTCGAGTACGACGTGACCGGTGGCCGCTACGAGGAGAGCGACTTCGCCGCCACCGGCTCCGGCAGCCTGCACGCCGGCACGGTGATCAAGCTCGGCTACCGCGAGGACCTGACCACCGACGACGCCGTCGAGCTGCTGATCAACGCCCTGTTCCAAGCGGCCGACGAGGACTCGGCCACCGGCGGCCCCGACCTGGTGCGCGGCATCTTCCCCATGGTCGCGACCATCACGGCCGACGGCTTCGCCCGCCTGGAGGACGACGACGTGGCCGCCCGCTTCCGGGCTTTGCTCGAGACCCTGATGACCACCCGCGGCACCACGTCGATGGGTGCGGCGCCCGGCTCGCCCCCGACCACCGCCGCCACGACGACCGGTTCGAAGAAGAAGGGAGGTGCTGCGAAATGAGCATGCCCTTCTACGTCGCTCCCGAGCAGTGGATGAAGGACAAGGCCGACTTCGCGCGGAAAGGCATCGCGAGGGGCCGGGCCCTGGCCGCCCTCGAGTACGACGACGGCATCCTGATCTGCGCCGAGAACACGTCGGCCACGCTCCGCAAGATCAGCGAGATCTACGACCGCATCGCCTTCGCCGGTGCCGGTCGCTACAACGAGTACGACCGGCTGCGCATCGCCGGCGTCCGCCACGCCGACCTGAAGGGCTACTCCTTCAGCCGCGAGGACGTCGACGCCCAGGGCCTGGCCAACGCCTACGCCCAGATGCTGGGCGACGTCTTCACCCACGAGGTGAAGCCGATGGAGGTGGAGATCCTGGTGGCCGAGGTGGGGGAGACCCCTGACCAGGACCGGCTCTACCACATCCTCTACGACGGCACCGTGGTCGACGAGAGCGGCTACACGGTGCTGGGCGGCGAGGCCGAGACCATCTCCGAGCGGCTCAAGCAGACCTACCAGGAGGGCCGTGGCGCCGGCGAGGCGCTGCAGGCGGCGGTCGGGGCCCTGGCCGGGTCGGACCGCACGCTGGCGCCCGACGAGCTCGAGGTGGCGCTGCTCACCCGCAACAGCAGCCGTCGCGCGTTCCAGCGGCTGACCGACACCGAGATCGGCGACCTGCTGGGCGCCGCACCGACGCCCGCCGCCGCCGCAGCAGCCGACGACGAGGCCACACCGCCCGCCACGAACGGTGACGACTCCGCCACGGAGTAGGGCCGACACCCTCCGGACGGGGAGGGGGATAGGGGACTTCCCCGTGCTTGGCGCCGGTGCTGGGCCAGCGCGGGGGCGACCACTAGGGTGACCCGTCGAACGCGACCTGCCACCGAAAGGGTGTGGCGGGTGAAGCCAGGAACAGGCGGAGCGGAAACGGATGAACTGTCCTAATTGTGGAATCGGCAACGCAGCTGAGGCCTTCGTGTGCAGCAGCTGTGGCACGGCGCTGGTGAGCGCCACGCCGTCGAGCGACCCGACGCCGTCGGCCGACCCGACGCCGTCGGCCGACCCGCCGGCCCCCACTGCCCCCACGCCGGCGCCGTACGGCCCGCCGCCAGGCTCCGCCGAGTACCCGGCGCCCGGCGCCCCCCAGCCGGGCTACCCCACGACGCAGGGCTACCCCTCCGGTGATCCCGGGTACCCGCCGCCGGGCGCTCAGCAGCCGCCCCCGGGGTCGTACCCGCCGCCCGGGTCGCAGCCGCCACCCGGGTCGCAGCCGCCGCCCCAACCCGGCCAGTTCCCGCCGGGGGCTCCCGGCGCCCCGGGTCCCTACCCGCCCCCGGGTGCGCCCCAGTACCCGCCCGGCCCCGGCCAGCCCGGCGGCCCCGGCTTCGGGCCGCCCAGCGGTGGTGGCTTCCCGCCCTACCCGCCGGCCGGCCCCGGCGGCCCCGGCGGTCCCAAGAAGGACAACCGGGGCACGATCTTCGCCCTCCTCGGCGTGCTGCTGGTGGTGGCGATCGGCGCCGCGGCCTTCATCGTGACCAGGGACGACGAGACCGGCACCTCGGTCGGGGCGTCGATCCTGCTCGAGCCCGTCAGCAGCGTCGGCAACGACCCCTTCTCCGACAGCTTCGACGACGAGGGCCTCGCCGAGCCGCTCGACATCGCCCTGGCCGGCTTCCCGGACCTGGGCAAGGAGACGGCATCGGCGCTGGCCGGCCGGGCGTCCAGCGGCACCGACCCGGGCCTCTACGGCGGCAGCCAGAACCAGGCCGTCTGCAAGGTCGACGAGCTGGTCGCCTTCCTCACCGATCCCGCCAACGCCGAGAAGTCGGAGGCCTGGGCCGCCACGCTCGACGTGGAGGCCGGCGACATCGAGACCTACGTGCGGAGCCTCACGCCCGTGCGGCTGCGCTTCGACACCCGGGTCACCAACCACGGCTACCGCGACGGCGCAGCCACGCCGATCCAGTCGGTGCTGCAGGCCGGCACCGGCGTCCTGGTCGACAGCAAGGGCGTGCCCCGGGTGAAGTGCAACTGCGGCAACCCGCTGCTGGAGCCGGCCCCGCTCGCCGAGGTCCCCAGCGACGAGGAGGAGCGCACCCTCGAGATCGCCTTCGTCGCCAGCAACCCGGACGCCGCCTGGGATGGCCTCGACGCCAACAACGTGGTGTCGGTGGAAGCCGGCGACGAGACCGAGACCTTCACGCTGGTCGACCTGGAGACCGGCCGCTTCTTCAGGCGCGTGGCCGGCACCAACGGCGAGGAAGACACGTTCGTCGAGATCGGCGGCGAGGAGGAGTTGTGCGTGGCGATGCCCGACTCGCCCTCCTGTGAGGTGGAGCAGCTGGGCAGCGGCGACGTGACGCTCACGCTGCAATGGGGCTCGGAGGCCGACCTCGACCTGCACGTCATCGAGCCCGACGGCACCGAGATCTCCTGGGAGTCGACCACGTCATCCAGTGGCGGGGCCCTCGACCTCGACTCCAACGCCCAGTGCGCCGCCGGGCCGGCGGTGGAGCACATCGTGTGGCCGGAGGGCTCGGCGCCCGAGGGCAGCTACACGGTGTCGGTCTACGGCTACGCCTTCACGGCCAGCGACGGCACCGACTGCGGCAGCGGTGACTACCACCTGACGATCAACGTCGGCGGCGAGGAGACCGAGTACGACGGCACCGTCGGCCAGGACGAGTCGCAGGAGTACGACTTCGAGGCCTGAAAATGAAGCAGCTCCGCTGCCTTCGCCGCTGGGGGCGGCGGCGGGGTGGTTGGAATGGGGCTTGAGTTGCGAACCGTACCTACCGTCCCTCCGGAAGGTGTGGGGGACGGTAGGTTGCGGTGATGGAGCGGCGCATCTTCGGCCTCGAGAACGAGTACGGGGTGACGTGCACGCTCCGTGGGCAACGGAGGTTGAGCCCCGACGAGGTGGCCCGCTACCTCTTCCGGCGGGTGGTGTCGTGGGGTCGCAGCTCCAACGTGTTCCTGGCCAACGGGGCGCGGCTGTACCTCGACGTGGGCAGCCACCCGGAGTACGCCACGCCGGAGTGCGACTCGATCCTCGACCTCGTCACCCACGACAAGGCCGGGGAGCGGATCCTCGAGCAGCTCCTGGTGAGCGCCGAGCAGCGCCTCCGCGAGGAGGGCATCCGCGGGGTCATCTACCTGTTCAAGAACAACACGGACTCGGCGGGCAACTCCTACGGCTGCCACGAGAACTACCTCACGTCGCGCCGTGACGACTTCGGTCACTACGCCGAGGTCCTGATCCCGTTCTTCGTGTCGCGGCAGATCTACGCCGGGGCCGGGAAGGTGCTGCAGACCGCGAGGGGCGCGATGTACTGCATCGCCCAGCGGGCCGAGCACATCTGGGAGGGCGTCTCGTCGGCCACCACCCGCAGCCGGCCGATCATCAACACCCGCGACGAGCCCCACGCCGACGCCGAGCGCTACCGCCGGCTCCACGTGATCGTGGGCGACTCGAACATGAGCGAGTACACGACGTTCCTCAAGGTCGGCACCACGTCGATCCTCCTGCGGATGCTCGAAGACCCCACGTTCGTTCTCCGGGACATGACGCTCGAGAACCCCATCCGGGCCATCCGCGAGATCAGCCACGACCTCACCTGCAAGCGGACCGTGCGCCTGGCCAACGGCCGGGAGGCCTCCGCGCTCGACATCCAGAGCGAGTACCTGGAGCGGGCCCAGCGCTACGCCGAGTCGAAGGGCCTGTCGCCGCTGGAGGAGCAGGCGCTGAAGATGTGGGAGCACTGCCTCACCAAGCTGGCCGACGACCCCTACACGCTCGACCGCGAGTGCGACTGGGTGATCAAGCACAAGCTGATCGACGGCTACTGCGCCAAGAACGACCTGGCCCTGTCGCACCCCAAGGTGTCGCTGATCGACCTGCAGTACCACGACGTGAACCGCGAGCGGGGCCTCTTCTACAAGATGCAGGAGCGGGGCCTGGTCGACCGGGTGACCGACGACAAGGCCATCGACGAAGCCGTCGAGGTCCCGCCCCAGACCACCCGCGCCCGGCTCCGCGGCGAGTTCATCCGCCGCGCCAAGGAGCGCAAGCGCGACTACACCGTCGACTGGGTCCACCTGAAGCTCAACGACCAGGCCCAACGCACGGTCCTCTGCAAGGACCCCTTCCGCTCCCGCGACGAACGTGTCGAGCGCCTGATCGCCAGTCTCTAACCTCTAGGCCTTGCCCAGCTTCGTCACCGCCGTCGTCACCGAGATCCTCGAGGAGCGGGCGGGCCTGCAACGGATGGCCACCGACGGTGGTCGTGCCTATGCCCTGGTCGACCTCATCGGGCCGGTGGCCGTAGGCGACCGGGTGGTGCTCAACACGACGGCGGTCGGGCTGGGGCTCGGCACCGGCGGCTGGCACGTCGTCCACTGGAACCTGGCGCGCGAAGAGTGGTCGCAGCCGGGGCCAGGGCACATCATGAAGCTGCGCTACACCAGCCTGCAGGCCGACACGGGCGCCGCCGAGGAGCGCTACCCGGACCTCCCCGAGCAGCTCGACGACCTCCCGGTGGTGGCGTGCACGCTGCACAGCCAGGTCGGCATCGTGGCCTCCGTGGCCCGCAGCATGCGCTCCGAGGCCCGCATCGTCTACGTGATGACCGACGGGGCGGCCCTCCCTCTGGCGCTCTCCAACCTCGTGCACGACCTGCGGCGGGCGAAGGTGCTCGACGCCACCGTCACCGCCGGGCACGCCTTCGGGGGCGACCTGGAGGCGGTGTCGCTGCCGTCCGCGCTGGCGCTGGCCCGCCACGTCGCCGACGCCGACCTCGTCGTCGTGGGCATGGGCCCGGGCGTGGTCGGCACCGGCTCGTCGCTCGGGACGACCGCGGTGGAGGCGGCCGGGATCGTCGACACCGTGGCCGCGCTCGGTGGCCGGGCGGCGCTGTGCCTGCGGGCGTCGGCGGCCGACCCGCGGGGCCGCCACCAGGGGATCAGCCACCACAGCGCCACCGTGTTGCGGCTGGCGCGCACCCGGCCGGCGATCCCGCTGCCGTCGGACCTGGCGGCCGAGGTCGACGACGCCGTCGCCGTCGACCCGCCCGACGTCGCCAAGGTGCTGGACGACCTCGGCCTCGGGGTGGTCACGTCGATGGGCCGCGGCCCGGCCGACGACCCCATGTTCTTCGCCACTGCGGGTGCGGCGGGGGCCTGGCTGGGCACCGTCGGCAAGTAATCTGGGCGGAGATGTCGAAGGTCAAGCTGGAGCGGCTGCTCAACCTCACCGCGCTGCTGATCGAGACGCCCCGGCCGCTGGCCGCCCAGGAGATCCAGGACCGGATGGAGGGCTACCCGGCCGACCTGACGGCCTTCCGGCAGGCCTTCGAGCGCGACAAGCGCGACCTGCGCGACATGGGCATCCCGCTGGTGGTGGAGGAGGTGCCCGGGGTGCTGCCGGTGGTCGACGGCTACCGCATCCCCAAGGACCGCTACTACCTGGCCGACCCCGGCCTCGATCCCGACGAGCTGGCGGCGCTCCACCTGGCGGCCTCGGCGGTGCGGCTGGAGGGCACCGCGGCCGACGACGCCCTCGACAAGCTGGGCGCTCTGGGTGGTCGCTCGGTCGCGTCCGCGACCGACGTCGACGTGACCGCTCTGCCCGGCCGCACCGACCTCGGCGCCTTCTTCGGTGCCGTCGTCGACCGCCGGCCGCTGCGCTTCACCTACCGCGACCAGGCCCGCACCGTCGACCCCTACCGGCTCGACTTCCAGCGGGGCCGCTGGTACCTGAGCGGCTGGGACCACAGCCGGAAGGACGAGCGGATCTTCCGGCTCGACCGCATCGACGGCGAGGTCGAGGTGCTCGACGGCCCCGCCTTCACCCGCCGAGCCGGCAGCCGGGGCCCGGGTGGCCCGGCCGACCCGTGGCAGCTGGGCGACGGCGACCCGGTGCTGGCCCGCCTGCTGGTGGATGCCGAGCAGGCACCCTGGGTGGTCGACCACCTCGGGGCGGCGTCGGTGGTGGAGCGCCGGGAAGACGGTTCCGTGGTGGTCGAGCTGCCGGTCACCAACCGGGAGAGCTTCCGCTCCCTCGCCCTCACGTTCCTCGACCACGCCGAGGTGCTGGCGCCCCCCGAGCTCCGCGCCGACATGGTCACCTGGCTCGAACGGCTGGCGACGGCATGAGCGAGCCGATATTGCGTTCGTCTTCCCGCCATGTGCGGGTTTTCGGACGCAACTTGCCGGGGGGTGGGGGGTGAGCGGGGACCGGCGGTCGGCACCCGCGAGGGTGCTGAGGATGCTCAGCATCGTGCCGTGGATCGCGGCGCAGGACGGGCCGAAGGTCAGCGCCGTGTGCGAGCGGTTCGGCATCGGGCGCAACCAGCTGCTCGACGACCTGAACGTCATCCAGTTCGTGGGCCTGCCGCCCTACACGCCCGACATGCTGATCGAGGTGGTGTTCGAGGGCGACCGGGTGTGGGTGCGGTTCGCCGACGTGTTCTCCCGGCCGCTGCGCCTCACCCCGAACCAGGCGCTGGGCCTGGTCGCGGCCGGCGCCGCGCTGGTCGGCTCCGAGGGGGGCGGCGACGACAGCGGCCCGCCCGGCCCCCTGGCCACCGGCCTGGGCAAGCTGGCCAAGATGCTCGACATCGCCCCCGACGAGGCCCTGTCGATCCGCCTGGGCCCGTCGCGGCCGGAGATCCTCGACACCCTGCGTCGTGCCGTGCGGGAGCAGCGCCGGGTGCGGCTCGACTACTTCGCCTACAGCCGCGACGCCCGCACCGTCCGCGAGGTCGACCCCTACAGGGTGTTCGCCGCCGACGGCGCCTGGTACGTGTTCGGTCATTGCCACTCGGCGGGCGGGGAGCGGCTGTTCCGGGTCGACCGGGTGGCGGCGGTCGCGCCCACCGACGTGACCTTCACCCGCCCCGAGGGCTCGGCCGATGGCCCGACGGCGCTGCTGGCGGTGGCGCCCGACACCCCGCGGGTGACGCTGGAGCTGCCGCCGGATGCCCGCTGGGTGGTCGACACGTACCCGACCGAGGCCGTGACGGAGCGTTCGGGAGGGAAGCTGGAGGTGCGCCTGGCCGTCACCTCACGGGCGTGGCTGGAGCGCCTGCTGCTCCGTCTCGGCCCCGAAGCGACGCTGCTGGACGCCACCGATCCGGCGCTCACCACCACCGTGCGCGATGCCGCCCGGCGGGTGCTCGCCCGCTACGAGTCGGATGACGACCACATCTGACGTGGTCGGAGCGGTGAACGCGACCTGACGGTGAGCAGGCGCTAGCCTCGTCCCGCCGTGCCCGACCAGCCCTTGCCCTCGCGATCCCCTAGCGAAGGCGATCCTGCCGGGGACCGACCGACCACGGTCGTGCCCGCGCCGGAATCGTCCGACGTGCCGTCGACCGCGCCCCTCAGCACCCTGACCGACGACAGCGACGTCGACGGTGGCAGCAGCGGTGGCGCCGGGGGCGGCAACGGAGCCGGCTCCGACGACGACGACCTGCTGCCCAAACCGCCCGAGCCCGAGAAGAGCCGGAGCCGCGTCCGCACCACCGTCGAGTGGCTGCTGGTCATCGGCGGCGCCCTCCTCGTGGCCCTGCTGGTGCGGACGTTCTTCATCCAGGCCTTCTGGATCCCGTCCGACTCGATGGAGCCGACCCTGCACAAGGGCGACCGGGTGCTGGTGAACAAGCTGTCGTACAAGCTCCACGACGTGAACCGGGGCGACGTGATCGTGTTCCGCCGCCCGGAGGCGGCCCGGTCGGCCAACCCCGACGACGACATCGAAGACCTGATCAAGCGCGTGATCGGGCTGCCGGGCGACACGATCTCGACGGTCGACGGCGTGATCCACATCAACGACGACCCGCTCCCCGAGCCCTACCTCCCGGAGGGCACGCTGTCGGTGATGCCGAACGGCGAGGACATGGCTCCCGAGGTGATCCCCGAGGGGGAGTTCTTCGTGATGGGCGACAACCGCGGCAACAGCCAGGACAGCCGCTACTTCGGGACGATCGACGAGGACCTGATCGTCGGCCGCGCGTTCGTACGCATCTACCCACTCGGTGACATCGGCGGGTTGTGAGAGGAAGGAGGGGTGACGTGTCTTTCGGCGGATGCGACTCAACCCGGCATCGGATAGGCGCGAGCGAGCGCGGCGACCATCCGGTCGACGTGGTCGCTGTAGACGCCGTCGATGCCGATGTCGATCAGCTCGTCGAGCACCCGCGGCAGTTGTGCGTCCCAGCCCAGGGCGAACACGCCGAAGCGGTGGAACAGGGTGGTGAGACCGCCCGTCCAGTCGGAGTGGTGCAGGTTGACGGCGTCGATGCCGGCCTTGGCGAGCCCGGCGGCCCGGCGCTCCGGCCCGTGCTTCATGCGATGCAGCCGCGTCGAGTCCACCAGGTGCGCCTCGGGGGCCTTGTGGCGCCAGCCGGCCACCAGCTCCCAGTCGTGGTGGCACAGCCACAGGTTCTCGGGCGCCGGGTCCCCGGCCGCCCGGGCGACGTCGACGACTCGCTCGAAGGCCTCCGGGTCCTTCAGGTCGAGCGACAGCGACAGCGCCACCCCGCAGCCGGCGTAGAGCTCTTCGAGCGTCGGTACGTACGACGGCAGCTCGGAGCGGCGCAGCGTCCGGATGGCGCGACGTCGCGGTCGGCGGCCGATCATCCCGTCGTGGTCGAGCACGGCCTCGCCGTCGGCGGTCAGCCACACGTCGCTCTCGAGGGCGGTGGCGCCCATCTGCAGGGCCAACGTGAAGGACTCGATGGTGTTGTCCTGCGCCTCGGCACGCGCTCCACGATGCGCGAAGCCGATCGGCGGGGTGACGAGAGCGGGGAGTCGTACGGCCATCGTCGTCCGTTCAGCGCGAAGCGGCGTCATGATCGGCCGTTCGCACCCTCTCAACGTGCGGAGGGAAGCTCATGGCGACACTGATCCGCGCGACGTGCAACGAATGTGGCGATGTCGAGCTCGGCATCTGCGACTTGGTGGTCCGGTTGTGTGAGAACACAGAGAACGGAACCTACGTGTTCCGCTGCCCGGATTGCACCCGACCCGTGGTGCGCGACGCTGATCGACCGACCATCGACCTGCTGGTGTCGTCCGGCGTACGGCTGGAGCTGTGGACGCTGCCGGCCGAGCTGATCGAGCCACGGCCGATAGGTGCGCCGCTGAGCCACGACGACCTGCTCGACTTCCACGAGCTGCTCGAGGGCAAGGGCTGGTTCAACGACCTGCTGGCCGCCCACAAGCGAGGACGCTGAGCCTCGGTGAGCCTGCTGTGGGCGGTCCCGGCGGTGGCGGTGACGGTTGCCGTCGCCGTGCTGCTGAGCCGCCTGCGCACGCTGGAGGAGCTGAGCCTCGACCTCGCCCGGTCGGTCCGCCGCACGAGTGAGCTGCGGCCGCCGATCGCCGCGGTCCGGCGGGAGCTGAACCGCAGCGGCCCCGTCGTCGACCGGCTCTGGTCGCACTGGGACGACGGCGACGCTGAACAACCCGTGAATTCCCCGGACGCCGACTGACACGCTGGCAGGAGGTGTCCGGCGTCGTTCTACACTCGGCGGAATGTTCAACATCGGCCCCGGCGAGGTGATCGCGATCCTCGCCCTGGCGCTGATCGTGCTGGGGCCCAGCCGGCTGCCCGAGGCCGTGCGCACGGCGGGGCGGGTGTTGGGCGAGCTGCGTCGCATCTCCAGCGGTTTCCAGGAGGAGCTGCGCAACGCACTCGAGGACAGCGAGGTCGAGAGCGACATCGACCGGATCCGGTCGGCAGACAAGGGCGACAAGACCGACGACGTCGACAGCGCGGCGAAGCCGGGGGAGCTGGCGCCCGGGCCGGCCGCCGCCGTCCAATACCCGACCGGTGCCGAACCCATCGATGTGGACGTGATCGACACTGCGTCGTCGAGTGACGGCAAGGACCCCTCCATCGACGACGACCCGCCGGAGCCCGTGACCCCCGAGCCCGAGCCGGCCGTCGAGGCCGACGCCGAGGCTGAGACCGATGACGTCGTCGCCCCGGTCGACGACGAGCCGCCCGCCGACGGCGAGCGCGCCGCATCGTGAGCACCACCACGGCCGCCGGCGGCCAGATGACCCTGGTCGAGCACCTGGCCGAGCTGCGCAAGCGGCTCGTGATCAGCGTCCTGGCCGTCGCCGTCGGGATGCTCATCGTGACGGTCTTCTACAACGACGTCTTCGACCTGTTGCTCGAGCCCTACAACAAGGCCTTCCCCGACAACGACGGCCTCCTGCAGACCGACCCGCTCGAGGGGTTCGGTGTGCGGATCAAGCTGACCACCTACGGCGCCTTGGCCCTGGCCATGCCGGTGCTGCTGTGGCAGGTCTGGCGGTTCATCAGCCCGGGCCTCTACGACAACGAGAAGCGCTACGCGGTGCCGTTCGTGGCCTCGGCGCTGGCGCTGTTCGGGATAGGCGCATGGCTCGCGTACTGGACGATGCCCAAGGCGCTGGAGTGGCTGGGCGACATCGGCGGCCACAGCCTCACCCAGTTCTACAGTCCCGGTAAGTACCTCCAGCTCGTCGTGTACATGATGCTGGCCTTCGGGGTGGGGTTCGAGTTCCCCGTCGTACTGGTGTTCCTGCAACTGGCCGGGATCCTGCAGCCGGACACGCTGCGACGCGTGCGGCGCTACGCCTACGTGGGCATCACGGTGGTCGTCGCCGTCATCACACCCTCGGGCGACCCGTTCAGCATGTTGGCGTTGTCGGTCCCGATGGTCGTGTTCTACGAGATCTCCATCCTGATCGGCCGATGGATGACACGCGGGCGGGCTCTCCAGGACTCCTCGTGACCGACCCCGGTGGGGTCCGACCGGATTACGACTTCGAGCTCGACGCCTTCCAGCTGCGGGCGATAGAGGCCCTCGACCAGGGGCAGTCGGTGCTGGTGGCCGCGCCCACCGGGTCGGGCAAGACCGTGGTGGCCGAGCACGCCGTGGCCCGCGCCCTGGCCGAGGGTGGCAAGGCCTTCTACACCACCCCGATCAAGGCGCTGTCGAACCAGAAGTACAGCGACCTGGCGCGCCGGCACGGCTCCGCCAACGTCGGGCTCCTCACCGGTGACAACTCGATCAACGGCGACGCCCCGGCCGTGGTGATGACCACCGAGGTGCTCCGCAACATGATCTACGCGGGGTCCCACGCCCTGCAGGGCCTGCGCTTCGTGATCCTCGACGAGGTCCACTACCTGCAGGACACCTACCGGGGCCCGGTGTGGGAGGAGGTGATCATCCACCTGCCGCCGACGGTCCAGCTGGTGTGCCTCTCGGCCACGGTGTCGAACGCGGAGGAGGTCGCCGAGTGGCTCACCACCGTGCGGGGCTCCACGGCGCTGGTGCTCGAGGAACGCCGGCCGGTCGAGCTGCGCAACCTCTACCTGGTGGGCGACCGCTCCAGCGAGCACGTGCACCTGATGCCCACGCTGGTCGACGGCCAACCGAACCCCGAGGCCGAGCGGCTCGACTCCGACGGGGACCGGGGCCGCAACGGCAACGGCCGCGGGCGTCAGGGTCGTCACGGCCCGCCCCGGGGGCGGCGGCGGTTCTTCACGCCTCGCCGGCCCGACGTGATCGACCTGCTCGACGAGCGCGCCATGCTGCCGAGCATCTACTTCCTCTTCAGCCGGATGGGCTGCGAGGAGGCGGTGAGCGCCTGCGTCGACGCCGGGCTGCGGCTCACCAGCCCCGACGAGCGCCCCCGCATCCGGGCGATCGCCGAGGAGCGCACGGCGACGCTCACCGACGACGACCTCGCCGTCCTCGGCTACGACCGCTGGCTCCTGGCGCTGGAGCAGGGGATCGCCGCCCACCACGCCGGCATGGTCCCGCCGTTCAAGGAGACCGTCGAGGCCTGCTTCACCGAGGGCCTCGTCAAAGCCGTGTTCGCCACCGAGACCCTGGCCGTGGGCATCAACATGCCGGCCCGCTCGGTCGTGATCGAGCGGCTCACCAAGTTCACCGGCGAGGCCCGGGCCTTCCTCACGCCGGGGGAGTACACCCAGCTCACCGGGCGCGCCGGTCGGCGGGGGATCGACGAGCTCGGCTACGCCATCGTGCTGTGGTCGCCGTTCGTGCCGTTCGAGCAGGTGGCGTCGCTGGCGTCGAGCCGCACCTACGCCCTGCGCTCGGCGTTCCGCCCCACCTACAACATGGCCGCCAACCTGGTGCGGCGCTACGAGCCGGCCGACGCCCACCACCTGCTCAACCTGAGCTTCGCCCAGTTCCAGGCCGACCGGGCGGTGGTGCGCATGGAGACCCGCATCGAGCGCACCGAGGAGCGGGTCAAGTCGCTGCAGGCCGAGGCGCAGTGCGAGCGCGGCGACGTCGAGCAGTACCGCCGCCTGGTGCGCGAGGCCACCGAGCAGCAGCGCTCCCGCACGGCGGCGACCACCAGCGGCCTGCGCTTCGCCCTGTCGCGACTGCAGCCGGGCGTGGTCGTGGAGGTGGACGGCGAGCGGCTGGCGGTCCTGTCGGTGGCGTTCCGCAAGGGTGGCTCCGTGCGGGTCCAGACGGTCGACGTCGACGGCGAGCGGGTGCTGCTCGACGGGGGCAAGCTCACGCAGGCGCCGGTGCGGGTGGGCCACGTCGAGCTGCCGGTGCCCTACGAGCCTGGCTCCCGGGCGTTCCAGCACGAGGTGGCCGACGCCCTCAAGCGCTCCCGCTTCGGCCACAGTCGGCCCCGCGACGAAAAGGCGCCCGACCCTCTGGACCCGGGCGGCGACGGCGAGCAACGTGAAGAGGTGCCAGTTCAGGACCTCGCCGGCCTGGTGGCGGAGCACCCGGTCGACGCCTGCCCTGACCGCGAGCGCCACCTCCGCTCCGCCGCCCACGCCGAGCGGGCCGAGAAGGAGCTGGAGGACCTGCGCCGCGAGGTCCGGTCGCGCACCGAGTCGCTGGCCCGGCGCTTCGACCGGGTGCTGCGCCTGCTGGAGTCGTGGGGCTACCTCGACGGCTGGGCGCTCACCGACCGGGGCACGGTGTTGGCCCGCACCTACCACGAGTGCGATCTGCTGGTGGCCGAGGCGATGTGCAGTGGCATCCTCGACGACCTCGACCCGGCCACGATGGCGGGCCTGGTGTCGTGCTTCACCTACGAGCACCGGGGGCCGACGGCCAGCCCGACGCCGTGGTTCCCGTCGCGGCAGGTCCGCGAGCGGTGGGGTCGCATCGAGCAGCTGGCCGAGGAGCTGACCGGGAACGAGGGCGCCGCCGGCCTGCCGGCCACCCGGCTGCCCGACCCCGGGTTCCTGGCGCTGGCTCACGCCTGGGCGGCGGGGGAGCCGCTGGCCGACGTGCTCGACGACGAGGACCTGTCGGGCGGCGACTTCGTCCGCAACATCAAGACCCTCATCGACCTCCTGCGGCAGGTGGGCGACATCGCCCCCGAGCCGGCCACGGCCACGTCGGCCCGCCAGGCCGCCGACGCCCTGCTGCGTGGGGTCGTCGCCGCGTCGTCCCGCCTCGACCGTGAGGGGGAGGACGACGACGACCAGGCCGACGATGGCCCGGCCGACACCGGGGAGCCGTCGTCGTGACCATCAAGCGGGGCGAGGAGTGGGGCATCGCCGGCGCGCTGCCGGACGAGGGGCTGCTGGTGCGCTCCGACGCCGAGGCCCGCCAGGCGGTGGAGCGCAACCGCCGGGTCGGTCTGCCGGTCCCGCCCCTGGGGCTGCTGGGCGGCGATCTGTGCCACACGCTGGGCGGCACCGGCGACGAGGCCCGGTTGCGCTCGCCCGAGGCGCGCCAGGTGCCGGTCGACCTGGGCGCGGCCCTGATCGACGGCAAGCTCCACTGGTTCGTGGCCCACGTAGTGGTCCGCCGGTCGTGGTGGTCGGGGCGGATCGTCGCCGTGATGAACGCCGAGTTCCTGGGCGACTGGGACGTCGCCCCCCGGAGCCACCCGAACGACGGGCGCCTCGACACGTTCGACGCGCAGCTGTCGCTGGGCGACCGCCTGAAGGCCCGCAAGCGGCTCCCCACCGGGTCGCACGTGCCGCATCCGGGCATCGAGCAGCGCCGGGTCGACGCCGTCCAGTTCGAGTTCCCGTCGGCCACGCCGATCTGGCTCGACGGTGAGGCGCTCGGCACGGTCCGTCGCCTGTCGGTGCGCGTCGAGGCAGATGCTCTGACCTGCGTAGTCTGAACGTCGCAGAACTGCTGCGAGACTGCCGTACCACAGAAAGAAAACATGGCCTCACAGGGCTCGCTCTGAGAGGCTGGGGCGTCAGCGGACCGAGACGAGGGCGCTGGGGAGCGCGAGGGGACAGGGCAATGCCTGAAGCGGGCAAGGGGAAGGTGCGGATCGGGGTCGGGCTGGGAGTGAGCACGACCAGCGATCCGGGGCGGTTCGCCGCCCTGATCGACGGGCTGGAGTCGCTCGGGTTCGACTCTCTGTGGCTCGCCGAGCGCATCAGCGCCGACAGCCCCGATCCCTTCGTCGGCCTGGCCTTCGCCGCGGGCCGCACCGACCGCCTGAAGCTGGGCACCAGCGTCACCGTGCTGCCCGGCCGCAACCCCATGCGTGTGGCCACCCAGATCGCCACGCTCGACCGCCTGTCGAACGGCCGGGCCCTGCCGGCGTTCGGCCTCGGCGTGGCCAGCAAGGTGGAGCAGCAGGCGTTCGGCGTCACCAAGGAGGAGCGCGCCGCCCGCTTCGACGAGACGTTCGAGCTGCTGCGCCGCTTCCTCGCCGGCGAGACCGTCGACCACAAGGGCAAGTACTTCCGCTTCGAGGGCGCCAAGGCCCGCCCCGTGCCGCTGCAGCAGCCGCTGGACCTGTGGCTGGGCGGGTCGTCGGCCACCGAGCTGCAGCGCTGCGGGCGCCTGGCCGACGGCTGGCTGCCGTCGTTCACCCCGCCCGACGACGTGAAGCGGGGCATCGAGGAGATCGAGAAGGCGGCCTCCAAGGCGGGCCGGACCTTCGACCCGGAGCACTTCGGGGCGCTGGTGCCCTACGTGGAGGGCGACGTGCCGGAGCAGCTGGCGGCGATCGCCCGCCGCCGTCGCCCTGGTGCCGACATGAACGACGTGGTGGCGAAGGGCCTGGCGGGCCTGCCGGCGCTGCTGGAGCGGTTCATCGCCGCGGGGGCGTCGAAGTTCGTGGTGGTGCCGGTCAACGAGCCCCACAACTGGGACGACCACGTGTCCGACCTGGCCGACACGGTCCACCCGCTCGAAACCTGATTCTGTCTTCGCTGAGCCCGGCATAGTCGGCTGAGCGAAGACAGAACGCCATAGCCTGCGCCGCATGCACGCGTGGAAGCTCGACGAGTCGCCCGGTAGCTACTCCTGGGGCGAGGTGCCCGACCCGTCGGTGGGGTCCGACGACGTCCGGGTGCGGGTGGTTGCCTCCGCGCTCAACCACATGGACCTGTGGCTCACCCGGGGCCTGCCCAAGCCGAAGGCCTTCCCCCACGTGCCCGGCTGCGACGTGGCCGGCGTCGTCGAGTCGGTCGGGACGACCGTGACCCACGTGGCGCCCGGCGACGAGGTGGTGGTCAACCCCTCGGTGGTCCCGCTCGACGCGGTCGTGGCGCACGGCATCGACGCCCCTGCCGCCGGGAAGCTGGAGATCGTGGGGGAGCAACGCTGGGGCGGTCACGGCGAGCTCGTGGTGGTGCCCGGGCGCAACGTCGTGGCGCGCCCGGCCGGCCTCGACTGGGAGACCGCGGCCGCCTATCCGATGGCCTACCTGACGGCCTGGCGGATGCTGCGGCGGGCCCGGGTGCGGGCGGGCGAGTCGGTGCTGGTGGTGGGCGTCGGCGGCGGTGTGAGCACGGCCGCTCTGGCCCTGGCTGTGCGCCTGGGCGCGGTGGTGTACGCCACCTCCCGCGACGACGAGAAGCGCAAGCGGGCCGTGGAGCTGGGCGCCGCCGACGCGTTCGACTCCAACGAGGACTGGCCCGTGCGGGTCGACGTGGTGGTCGAGACCGTCGGTCCGGCCACCTGGGAGCGGTCCATCCGGGCGCTGAAGCCGGCGGGGCGACTGGTGGTCGCCGGCGGCACGTCCGGCCCGAAGGTGGAGCTCAACCTGCCGCGCCTGTTCTTCAAGCAGATCGAGGTGATCGGCTCGACCACCGGCTCCTACGAGGAGTTCGCCGACGTGACCGAGCTGGTCGCCCAGGGCGTGCCCGTCCAGGTCGACGAGGTGTACGACCTCGACGACTACCCGGCCGCCATCGAGCGCCTCCACGCCGGCGCCCAGCTCGGCAAGATCGTTCTCCGCCACCCCGGCTGACGACCAGAGGCCGTTACTCTCCTGGGCATGGATTCGCTGGAGGAGGTCAAGAAGCGGCTGGCCGACGAGGTCGACCGCCGGGCCGAGGTGCTGGTGGACGTGTCGCACCAGATCCACGCCCACCCCGAACTGAACTACCAGGAGCACTTCGCCCACGACCTGCTCACCGACGTGCTCGCCGGCGAGGGCCTGGACGTCACCCGCAAGGCCTCGGGCGTCGACACGGCGTTCCTGGCGACCGCCGGCACCTCCGGCCCCACCGTGGCGGTGCTGTGCGAGTACGACGCCCTGCCCGCCATCGGACACGCCTGCGGGCACAACGTGATCGCCGCGGCGGGCCTCGGAGCCGGGCTGGCGGCCGCGGCACTGGCCGAGGAGCTGGGCGGCCGGGTGGTCGTCATGGGCACGCCGGCCGAGGAGGGCGGGGGAGGCAAGGTCAAGCTGATCGACGCCGGCGCCTTCGAGGGCGTCGACGCGGCCCTCATGGTCCACCCCGCCGACGCCGACCTCACGTCGATGGACGTGATCGCCGTCCAGCAGTGCTACGCCAGGTACCACGGCGAGGCCGCCCACGCCGCGGCGTTCCCCCAGCGGGGCCGCAACGCCCTCGACGCCCTCGTGCTCGGCTACATGAACGTCGCCGCCCTGCGGCAGCACATCGCCCCGGGCGAGCGGATCCACGGCATCGTGAACCACGGCGGCGACAAGCCGAACATCGTGCCGGCCTACGCGCAGGCCGAGTGGATGGTGCGGTCGCCCACGCTGGCGCGCCTGCAGCGGCTCAAGGAGCGCTTCACGGCCTGTCTGGAGGGCGGAGCGCAGGCCGCAGGCTGCACCGTCGAGATCGAGTGGCTCGACCCCGCCTACGCCGACATGGTCGACAACGACGTCATCGGCGGCCTCTACACGGCCAACGCCGGTGTGCTCGGCCGCGAGGTGGCGCCGCCGACGTTGGGCGGCAGGGTGGTCGGCAGCACCGACATGGGCAACGTCAGCTACGTGGTGCCGTCGATCCACCCGATGATCCGCGTGGCGCCGCCGGGCGTGCCGATCCACACCCCCGAGTTCGCCACCTTCGCCGGCGGCGAGGCGGGCGACGCGGCGGTGATCGACGGCGCCAAGGCGATGGCGATGACGGTGGCCGATCTATGGCTCGACCAGGACGTTCTCGCCGCGGCCCGGTCGGAGTGGGAGGCCTCGCTGGAGCGGCGCGGTGACCGGTGACCCGAGTCGCACAGTCACTCGCGCGGTCACTCTCAGAGTTGCTTGCGTCACCCTCCGCGTCGCGCGCTAGCATCCCCGACCAGCTCCGGGCGCAGACGTAGCATCGCGGCTCGTATGGCCCTCTACGTCGCCGAGGAGTTCACCACCGACGAAGCCGACGTGCTGCGGCGGTACTTCACGAACCTCGACGGTCCGGTCTTCGCCCTGGTGAACCTGCCGGAGGTCGTGAAGGGCGCGCTGTTCGCCCGTTACTCCCGCTCGCCCAAGAGCCTGCGTCGCCTGTTCCTCGACGAGTTCGTCGGCGACCTGGAGATCGCCGGCGACGTCACCGTCGACGCCACCATCGGCCTCGACCGGGCCGAGGAGCTCTACGACCGGGTGTTCTTCGAGTACGGCGACGATTCCGTCGCCCAGCTCGGCGGCGTCCACCTGGCCTGCGAGCAGGCGTCGAACGTGCTGACCAAGGTGCTCGAGTGGGGGCGGCTGATGTCGTACCTCGAGCAGTCCACCCGCTACATCACCTACGACAGCCGCCTCGACGGCCGCTACCGCTACCACCGCGACCCCGACGTGCTCGCCGGTCCGCTGGGCACGCGATTCGTGGGCGACCTCGACCGCCTGTTCGACACCTACGCCGAGATGGCGGCCACGATGGTCGAGTTCTTCCGGGAGCGCTTCCCCAAGCAGCCCGGCGACAGCGACCTCGTGCACCGCATGGCCGTGCGGGCCAAGGCGCTCGACGCCGTGCGCGGGGTGCTGCCGGCGGCCACGCTGTCGAACGTCGGCATCTACGGCTCCGGGCAGGCCTACGAGGCGCTGCTGCTGCGCATGCGGTCGCACCCGCTGCCCGAGGCCCGCGGCTACGCCGACATGATCCTCGGCGAGCTCCGCAAGGTCATCCCGAGCTTCCTGAAACGGGTCGACCTGCCCGACCGGGGCGGGCTGGCCTCCGAGTACATGGCCACCAACCACGCCGCGATGGGGGAGGTGGCGGCCCGGCTGTTCCCGGAGATCGCCCCGGCCGGGGTCGACGGCGACGCCGACGACGGCGCGCCGGTGGGGGAGCCGGGCGTCCAGCTGCTCGACTGGGACCCCGACGGCGAGGTCAAGACCGTCGCCGCGATGCTGTACCCCTACACCGACGCCCCCGAGGCGCAGCTGGAGGACCGGGTGCGGGCGATGGGGATCGACGAGCGCCTGTCGATCATCCGGGCCTACGTGGGGGAGCGCACCAACCGGCGGCACCGGCCCGGGCGGGCCTTCGAGCGCACCGGCTACCGCTTCGACGTGCTGGCCGACTACGGCGCCTTCCGCGACCTGCAGCGCCACCGCATGCTCACGATCGACTGGCAGCCGCTGTCGCCCCGCCACGGCTACACGCGGCCGGCGGCGCTGGAGACGGCCGGCCTGGCCGACGAGTTCGACCAGGCGATGGAGCGCTCGGCCGACCTCCACGACGCCCTGCTCGAAGAGCACCCGGCGCAGGCGCCCTACGCCGTGGCCCTGGCGTACCGGATCCGCTTCGTGATGCAGATGAACGCCCGCGAGGCGATGCACCTCATCGAGCTGCGCAGCACCCCCCAGGGGCACCCCGCCTACCGCACGGTGGCGCAGGAGATGCACCGGCTGATCGCCGAGCAGGCGGGCCATGCGGCGATCGCCGCGGCCATGTCGTTCGCCGACCATTCGGCCGAGCCGCCGCTCGAGCGGCTCGACGCTGAGCGCAGGGCGGAAGCCCGTCGCGCGTCACGCTGAGTCGCCCGGCGGAGGGCCTGGGCAGAGTGTTCTGCCCGTTGTGACCGCGGACCTCTCGCGACTCGCTACCCTGACCGGCCGCAGCCCCCTGGCTGCGTATTATCCGGCCCGCAAGTGGCCGACCCCGTGAAGGGACACGATGGCTGACGAAGACAACGCCGTGGACGTCGACGAGGTCGACGGTGACGACCTGGAAGAGGCGCCGCCCGAGGAGATCGACGAAGAGCTCGTCGACGAGGAGGACCCGGTCGTCGACACCGACGACTTCGACGACGACGCCGATGACGATTTCGTCGAAGAGGACGTGGTCGTGCCTGTCGTCGCGGCCCCACCGGCCCCGGCGCGCGCGAAGAAGAAGGCCGCCGCCACCGAAGAGGACGACGACGAAGAGGAAGAGGACGACGACACCGATGACGACGTCGAAGCCGATCTCGACACGATCCTGAAGGACCGCATCGCGGCCCAGCCGGACGACGACGACGATGAAGAGGAGGAAGGGCAGCCCGAGCCCGACGATCGGGGCGACGGCGCCGGCCGCATCCAGCCGAAGCGCCCGGGCGAGTTCGTGTGCCAGTCCTGCTTCCTGGTGAAGCACCCCAGCCAGCTCGCCGATCCCGACAGCATGCTCTGCTCCGATTGCGTCTGACGCAGCCCCGGTTGTCAGGATCTTCCGATGAGCGAGCGTGACGACGAGCGGAGTGCTGTGGGCGGGCCGGGCGAGCAGGAGCCGTCGCTGCTGGGCCAGGTCTGCGACATCGTGCGCTACGCACCCATCGCCATCCTCCTCGACGGACCGTCGATGCTGCCGAAGCTGGCCGAGCAGGGGAAGGTCCACATGGGCAACGCCAGGGTCCTGGGCCGCCGAGCCGTACGTCAGGCGGAGCCCCAGGCCCGCCGGCTGCTCCAGGGGCTCGGCGAGCAGGCGGGGCAGCTCCTGAAGGTCGTCGGCCTGGTGCCTCCTGCGGAGGAGGACGACGAGCCGCCGGCGTCCCGGCCTCGGGCCCGCGTCGAATCGCCGCAGGTCCACCCCACCGGGGGCAACGGCGCCGCTCCCGTCGTCGGTCCTGCGGTGGAGGAGCTGGCCATCCCCGGCTACGACAGCCTGGCGGCGTCGCAGGTGGTCAACCGCCTGCCGGGGCTCACCTCCGAGGAGCTGGAGGCCGTGCGCAGCTACGAGGCGGCCAGCCGCGGCCGCAAGACGATCCTCAACAAGGTCGCCCAACTGCAGCAGCCGTCATGACGATCTCGTCGCCCGCGCCCGAGGAGTCGGCCCGGCCGGCGACCCCGGACGACCTGGCTGCGCTGCACGACCTCGTGGTCGCCGCCATCGCCGAGAAGCGCACGCAGAAGGGCGGCGAGCTGTGGGCGCGGCGGGAGCGCCGTCCCGACCCGCTGGAGGAGTCGCTGGCGGCGTCCCTGGTGGACGACAGCCAGGCCGTCCTGGTGGGCACCATCGACGACACGGTCGTCGGCTTCGGGGCGGCCCACACCGAGAAGCTGGCCGACGGGGGGCTGCTGGGCGTCGTCGACGAGGTCTACGTCGACCCGGGAGCGCGGGCGATCGGGGTGGGGGAGGTGCTGATGTCGCAGCTGGTCGGCTGGTGCCGGGACCAGGGGTGCTTCGGCGTCGACAGCCTGGCGCTACCGGGTGACCGGCACACCAAGAACTTCTTCGAGTCGTTCGGCCTGGTCGCCCGGGCGATCGTCGTGCACCGCTCGCTGACCTGAGCGCCGGGCTGGGGTCGGGCTAGCGGCCCTTCCACTGGGGCGGGCGCTTCTCGATGAAGGCGGTGAGGCCCTCGCTGAAGTCCTCGCTGGACATCGCCTGGGCCATGCCCTCCATCGACATCTTCCAGCCGACCTCGTCGTCGGCGTGCGTGGCCTCCAGCACGACCTTGCGGCTCGCCCGCACGGCCACCGGGGCGTTGGCGCACACCTTCTCGGCCAGCTCGACGGCGGCCGTCAGCGCCTCGCCCGGCTCGACCAGGCGGTTCACCAGGCCGAAGTGGTAGGCCCGGGTGGCGTCGATCGGGTCGCCGGTGAGGGCCAGCTCCATCGCGAGGTTGAAGGGGATCTTGCGGCCCAGGCGGAACAGGCCCCCGGCCGCGGCCACCAGCGACCGCTTGACCTCGGGGATGCCGAAGGTGGCGGTGGTCGAGGCGACGACGAGGTCGGAGGCCAGCACGAGCTCGGTGCCGCCGGCCAGCGCCGGGCCGTCGACGGCGGCGATGATGGGCTTGGTGCGCTCCCGCTTGACGAACCCGCCGAAGCCGCCCCGGGCGGTCGCCAGGGCGGCGGCGTTGCCGGCGTTGATCTCCTTCAGGTCGGCGCCGGCGCAGAACACCGGCGGCTCGCCCGTGAGGATGCCCAGCCAGAGGCTGTCGTCCTCCTCGATGCGGTCGACGGCGGCCTCGATGCCCTGGGCCACGGCCCCGTTCACGGCGTTGCGGGCCTCGGGGCGGTTGATCTTGACGATCGCGAACGGACCCTGGGTTGTGACGTCGACAGCCATGGCGGTTCAAGGTAGGAGGTTCGCGCTGATGCAACCAAGCTGTCGGAGAATCGAAACCTGGCACTGCAACCTTCGTTAAGCTGCGGCGGTCAGACTTCGGAGAACGATGGACGAACAGCCCTCACCCGCGGAACCTGCCAGAGATGACCGACGATAAGCCCCGGCATCTCCAGTGCCCGTTCTGCGAGGCATACGAGGTAGAGCGTCTGTACCTGGGCTCCGTCCACCTTGATTCCTGCACCTGCCTGAGCTGCGGTGCCCGCTGGGACGAAGACACCGAAACCGGCCGCTACTGCGGCCGCGGCGACGTCGACTCGGTGATAGCCCCCCGCCAGTTCTGATTCCCGCGGCGCCCGGCGGCGCCAAGCGACCGAAACGGTCGCCCCACACCGCCCCATCGTCCTCCCACCGCGCCGGAGCGGCGCAGCAGGACCGAATCGGTCGCCCCACACTGTCGTCGGGCTGTCGCCATCGTTGCGGTGTCGAGCAACCATTTCGGTCACCGGGCGCCGCAACGACTGTGCGACCACCGTGACGTCGGGCGTTCTGGCCGCGGGTGCCGGCGCGGCGCGTCGAGCTGCCCGGGACGGCTCGGCTGCCTATGCGGAGGCGGTGGCCTCGGCCTCGGCGGCCAGCTCCGTCGCCGGCTCGCCGTCGTCGGCGTCGTCGGCCTTGTGCTCGGCCTCCGGGGTGTCCTCGGTCGGTGCGTCCTCGGGGGCGGCAGCGGCTTCCGGCTCGGCGTCGGCCTGAGGGGCGTCGGGCGTGGGCACGGTGGCGGTGTCCTCCGCCTCGACCTCGGGCGCTGCGACGCTCGCCTCGGCTTCGGCGGCCTCCGGCTCGGGGTCGGCCACTGCAGTCTCGGCGGTGGCCGCCTCGACTTCGGCGGTGGCCGCCACGACCTCCGGGGTGATGGCCTCCGCCTCGGCGGTGGTCGGCTCGACTTCGGCGGTGGCTGCCTCGGCCTCCGGGGTGACGGCCTCCGCCTCGGCGGTGGTCGCCTCCGCCGCCGGCTGCGTCTCGGCGTCGGGCTGGGGAGCCTCCGCCTCCGGGGCGGGGGTCTCGGTAGTGGTGTCCTCGGCCTTCGGCTTCGGCTCCGCCTCGGACCCGGGCTTGGAGGACTTGGCCTCCGGCTGGGGCTTGTTGCGGGGCTTGCGGCCGCCGCCAGCACCGGGGGCGCCGTCGCCGCGGGCACCCGGGCCACCTGGCTTGCGGCGAGGGGGGCGGGGGCGGGCCGGGGCGTCGGAGGGCTTGATCGCGAAGATGTGGGCGATCTCCGGGAGGCGGGAGCCGAGCTTGGCGATCAGCTCGCGGAGATCGGCGGGGAGCTTCTCGGGCAGCGAATCCGGGACGACCCGGCGGCGGATGGGGGAGTAGGCGAGAGCATCCAGCACGGTGGCCCAACGTTGGGGCCCGGTCTCGGCCGTCAGCGCCTCGTTCGTGACGGTGATCAGCTGCTCGGCCAGGTTGCCCGGCAGCGGCGATCCCGCCTTCGGGGGCCGCGACGACAACCGCAGGGCCCGCACCACGCGGCCCTCATGCAGGTTCTCGGCCACCTCGGCCACCCAGGCCGACTGCTCCTTCTCGACGCGGTTGATCAGCGCCTCGCGCAGCTGGTCGGCGACGGCCCGGGCCTCCTGGTCGCGGCCGGCGTCGTCGGCGGCGTTGACCACCGAGCGCAGGTCGCGCAGGTCGAGCTCGTCGACCGACGCCAGCGCGGCGTCGGCCCGGTCGCGCCACACCGCGGCCTGGGCCCGGTTGCGCAGCTTCTCGGCGATCTCCAGGAGCGGCTGGGCGGCGACCTGCGTCTTGCCCTCGGCCTTGAGCTCCTCGTTCTGCTTCTCGATGGCCTGCCGCACCGCGGGGATGCCGCCCTGCACCAGCTGCTCGGCGATGGGCCGCTGCTCGGCCGGCAGCGACTCCAGGAGCGCGGCACGGTGGACCCGGGCCGGACGGAGGCGCTTCGGCTTCGGCTTGGCGTCGGGCGGCGGCGTGCTCGGACGGTCGCGGTGCCGGTCACCCCGGTCACCCCGATCGCCACCACGGTCCCGATCCCGATCTCGACCGTCACGGGCGCCGCGCTCACCGCGGTCGCCCCGATCGGAACGGGGGCCCCGACGGTCGCGGTCGCCACCCCGGCTGTCGCCGCCACGTTCGTCACGACGCCGCGCGCCGCCACGCCGGTCGTCCTCGCGCCGCGGCTTGCGGGCGAGGTGGGTGGTCACCAGCGAGCCCTCGGACCGCGGTGTCAGGAGCTCGATGCGCTCGGGCTCCGTGCGCACCGCCTTCTTCGGGGCGATGACGGCGACGATGGTCAGGCCGTCGAGGAAGCCCTCGATCTCGACCTTGTGGTTGTCGCCGACCTTGCTCTTGGCCGGCAGCAGCTTGCTGTCGACCGTTCCTCTGGGCTCACGTGCTCCGGCGGCGCGCCACGTCCAAGTGTCGTCGTCGCGCTTGCTCGTCAGCTCGATGTCGATCCGCCGGGCCATAGGGGGTCAACGCTAGCGCGCGAGCTGTCACCTCGACCGACTTGCCCCGCGGCTCCGTCGCTCCCAGGCCGCCGGATCACCCAGAAGCTCCTCCACAGGGGCCGGCAACGACGACGCCACGATGTCGGCGAGCGTCACCTCCTCGAGGACGTTGCGCAGCGCCGCCCGGGTGGCGATCCACACCCGCTGCAGGGCCTCGGCGGGACCGACGTAGACGATCTCTTCGGGTGGTGTGCCGTGCACGTCGGCCAGCGGCCCCTCGACGGCGCGGATGATGTCGGCGACCGACACCGACTCCGGGGGCCCCGCCAGCCGGTAGCCACCGTCGGCGCCCCGCTGGCTGGCGACGATGCCGGCCCGGCGCAGGTCGGCGAGGATGTTCTCCAGGTACTTGCCGGGGATGCGCTGCCGCTCGGCCAGCACCTCGCCCTTCACGGGCGGATGCTCGGCGGCGGCGAGCTCGATGGCGGCCCGCACGCCGTAGTCGACCCTGGCGGTGATGCGCACCCTCGGGAGACTACGGCGTGCGGGCGCCTCGTCGAGAGAGACCGAGCGGACCTCTCTCTTGCGCTCTAGGCAGCCGCGGGCGCAGCCGTGGCGGTGAACGTGTTGCCCGGGCCGGGCACCAGCAGGTTCAGCGCCGGTGTGAGGAGCCCGCAGTCCTTCAGCGGTGGGAAGGTGAACGTGCCCGACAGGGTGCCACTCTGAGTGGCCAGGTCGATGGGGCCCGACGACGTGAGCGTGATCGGCGTGGCCGTCTGGCAGCGGTCGCCCACCAGGTTCAACCCGAGGCCCAGCGGCTTCACGTAGAGGATCTTCACGTCGAAGCTCGACGTCAGCGAGACCACCGACGTCGCCAGGTCGATCGTGCCGGCCGCCGGCCCGGTCGGCACGATGGCGGCACCGACCTCGGCCGCCGGCAGCCCGACGAGCTGCAGTGTCGTCTGGCTCGCCTGGAACGCGAGGTCGCCGCTGATCTCACCGGTGCCGGCGTCGAACGTGCCGTCGAACGTGCCGACCGCGCCGAGGTCCTGGTCGAGCCGCGCGAGGTGGGTGGTGGCGGTGATCGTCTGGTGGATGGGCAGGTCGGGGTCGGCGTCGGCTCCCGGTGCGGCGACCACCAGCGCGGTCGCGGTGGCCAGGAGGGCGCCACACAGCGCGGCGGCGCGACGCAGCTTCGAGGGGGACATGGGGGCTCTCCTTCGTCGTGACCCGCCTGACGCAGGGACAGTAGAAGCAACCCCCTGGTCAGCCGGAGGATGCTCGACAGCTACCTGACGGGGCGTTAGATTTGTAACGCGTTTCAGTTTTGAGGGGGGACGGTCAGCTGCTGCACATCGCCTACACACCCGAGCAGGACGTGCTTCGGCGTGAGCTGCGTGAGTACTTCGCGGAGCTGATGACCCCCGAGGTGCAGGAGGAGTGCGCGCTGGGCGAGACCGGCGGGCCCCACTGCCTCGAGGCGGTGCGCAAGATGGGTCGAGACGGCTGGCTGGGGCTCGGCTGGCCGACCACTTACGGCGGTCAGGGTCGCGGCGATGTCGACCAGATGATCTTCATGGACGAGGCCTGGCGGGCCGGTGCCCCCATCCCGTTCCTCACCATCAACACCGTCGGCAAGACCATCCAGGAGTTCGGCACCGAAGCCCAGAAGGACCTCTTCCTCCCGAAGATCCTCGCCGGAGAGCTGCACTGCTCCATCGGCTACACCGAGCCCACCGCCGGCACCGACCTGGCGTCGCTGCGCACCACCGCCACCAAGGACGGCGACGAGTGGGTGATCAACGGCCAGAAGATCTACACGTCGCTGGCCAGCTACGCCGACTACGTCTGGCTGGCCGCCCGCACCGACCCCGACGCCCCCAAGCACAAGGGCATCTCGATCTTCCTGGTGCCGACCACCTCCCCGGGCTTCTCGTACACCAAGATCGAGACGATGGTGAACGCCTCCACCTTCACCACCTACTACGACGACGTGCGGGTACCCGAGGACGCCGTCGTCTACGGCGTCAACCGGGGCTGGGACCTCATCGTCAACCAGCTCAACTACGAGCGGATCTCGCTGGCACCCGCCGGGATGTTCGCCCGCGTCTACGACGACGTGGTCGCCTGGGCCCGCGACACCAAGCTGCCCGACGGGCGCCGCGTGGTCGACCAGGAGTGGGTGCAGGTCGCCCTGGCCAGGGTGCAGGCCAGCCTCGAGGTGCTCAAGCTCCTCAACTGGAAGGTGTCGGCCGCGGCCGACGTGGGCGCCGGTGCCAACCCCGCCGACTCCAGCGCCACCAAGGTGTTCGGCACCGAGTTCTTCGTCGAGGGCTACCGCACGCTGCTGGAGGTGCTGGGGCCGGCGGCGACGCTGGAGCGCGAGTCACCCGGCGCCCTCCTGGCCGGCCGGCTGGGTCGAGCGTTCCAGGGGACGTTGATCCTCACGTTCGGCGGCGGCGTCAACGAGATCCAGCGCGACCTCGTCGCCCTGTTCGGCCTGGGCCTGCCCCGGGTGCCGAGGAGCTAGGGGAGCGACGACATGGACTTCACCCTGACCGAGGAGCAGCAGGCGATCGCCGACCTGGCCGACACCATCGTCGGCGAGCAGTGCACGCCCGAGGTGTTGCGAGCCGTCGAGTCGGGTCCCGACGACCTGGCGGCGAACGCCTGGAAGGCCGTGGCCGTCGCCGACCTGCTCGGGCTGGCTCTGCCGGAGTCGTTCGGCGGTAGCGGACTGGGCCTGGTCGAGGCGGCGCTGGTGGCCCAGAAGGTGGGGCGTCACGTGGCGCCCGTGCCCTACTGGACGTCGACCGCCGCCGCCCTGGCCGTCGCCCGCTGGGGCGACGAGAGCCAGCAGGCCCGCTGGCTGCCGGGCGTCGCCAACGGCTCGGCGCCGCTGGCAGTCGCGCCGTGGCACCCGGTCGACTCGGGGGAGATCGGTGCGCGCCCAGTCGCAGGGGAGGGCGACTGGGCGCTGCACGGCACGGCCACCCCGGTCCCGTGGGCCGGTCAGGCCGCGGCCCTGGTGGTGCCGGCGCAGACCGACTCGGGCCCGGGGCTGTTCCTGGTCGACCTGGCAGCTGCCGGCGTCACACGGGTCGACGAGCAGGCCATCAACCACGAGCCGGCGCAGACCGTCACCTTCGACAGGACGGCGGCGACGCGGCTGGGCAGCGACGGCGACGACGCCGTCGAGTGGTCGACCCTGCGCACCCGCGCCCTGCTCGGCGCCACCATGCTCGGCGTGTGCGAGGGGGCTCTCGCCCTCACCGCCACCTACGTGACCGAGCGGAAGCAGTTCGGCTCGCCCATCGGCACGTTCCAGGCCGTGGCCCACCGCTGCGCCGACGCCTACGTCGACACCGAGGCCATCCGGCTCACCAACCTCCAGGCGCTCTGGCGCCTCCAGGCCGACCATCCCGAGGCCGACGACGCCGTGGCCGTGGCCACCTTCTGGGCGACCGACGGCGGGCATCGTGTCGTGCACGCCGCCCAGCACCTCCACGGTGGCATCGGCATGGACGTCGACTACCCGATCCACCGCTACTTCCGTTGGGAGAAGGTGCTCGAAGCCCTGCTCGGCGGCCCTCGCGTCGCCCTTGCCAGCCTCGGCACCTCCATAGCCAGACCCGCTCCCACGAGCTGATGCGCAGGCCAGTCGAAGCCGGTCCGCATCACCCCACATCGAGACGTATCGTGCTGCTCCGACCCCAGGGGGAATCGCAGTGAATGTAGGTGCAATCGAAGGTCGTTCCCGTCGTCTGCTGGCGTTGCTGATGGTGGGCCTGCTGCTGCTCGGCGCCACGGCCTGCGGGCGCTCCGGCGACGAGGAGTCGTCCAACGACGAGGGCGCAGAGGAGCCGACGCCCAGCGACGACGGCGGCTCCGGCTCCGAGGGCGACCGCCTCGCCCAGGGTGAGTTCGGCGACCTCGGGGTCGTCTGCCAGGACGGCGACGCCAGCGGTGCCACCGACACCGGGGTGACCGACGACGAGATCCGCATCGGCACCATCACCAACAAGGGCGCCGATGCGCGGCCCGGCCTCAACCAGGAGATGTACGACTCGGCGGCGGCGTTCGTCGACTGGTGCAACGAGCACGGCGGCATCAACGGCCGCGACCTCGTGCTCGACGACCTCGACGCGAAGCTCGTCGACTACGGCCAGCGCATCGCCGAAGCCTGCGAGGGCACCTTCGCCCTGGTGGGCGGGGGTGCGATCTTCGACAACGGTGACGCCGGCGCCCGGGTCGACTGCGGCCTGGCCAACATCCCCGGCTTCGTCGTGACGCCCGAGGCCCGGGTCGGCGAGCTGCAGGTGCAGCCGCTGCCCAACCCCGTCTACTCGTTCCAGGTGCAGTCGTACCTCTCGATGCAGGAGCTGCACCCCGACGCCACCAAGTACGGCATCCTCTGGGTCGACCTCGAAGGCGTGAAGACCGTGCGCCAGCAGGTCAAGGAGTCAGTCGAGAAGCTCGGCTTCGAGGTGGTCTACGACGCCACCTACCAGGCGATCAACGAGACGGGCTGGCGCGGCTTCGTCCAGTCGATGAAGGAGAAGGGCGTGCAGGGCTTCGAGCTGGTCGGTGAGCCCGAGAACATGACCGCCCTCCTGAACGCCATGCAGACCGAGGACTGGTACCCCGAGTTCATCGTGATGCAGCCCAACATGTACGACGCGAAGTTCGAGGAGGAGGCGAGCGCCGCCGCCGGCGGCGACATCTACTCCCGCATCGCCTTCCCGATGTTCGACATGGACGGCGACGACTATCCCGGCATGGGCGACTACCAGGCCCTCATGGAGCAGTACCGCCCCGACGGCAAGTTCCCGGCGCTGCTCGGCGCCCAGGCGATGTCGGGGCTCCTCCTGTTCGCCACGGCGGCGTCGGAGTGCGGGTCGGACCTGACCCGGGAGTGCATGCTCGAGAACGCCGGGAGCCAGGAGGACTGGACGGCCGGCGGCCTCCACTCGCCGACGACGCCGGGCAACAGCCTCGCCCCCGAGTGCGGGATCCTGGTGCAGTTCACGCCCGACGGCTTCGTCTACGACGAAGAGGTCACGAACCCCGACGAGGGTGTCTTCAACTGCAGCGCCGACAACGTGTTGGAGCTCACGGACGACTACGGCGTGCCGAGGCCCAGCGAGTGACGCGGGCGTAGAGGACGCCACGGGGGGCGCACGACAGCAACATGGACCAGTTCCTGAACGCCACGATCCTCGGGCTCGCGTCCGCCTCCATACTGGCGGTCGCAGCCTCGGGGCTCGTGCTCACATACACGACGACCGGCATCTTCAACTTCGCCCACGGGGCGCTGGGGATGCTGGGAGCCTTCACCTACTGGCAGCTGCGGGTCGACTGGGGCTGGCCGGCACCGATCGCCCTGGTGGTGGTGCTGGGGGTGCTGGCACCGCTGGTCGGCGCCTTCATCGAGGTGGTGATCATGCGGGGGCTCACCGACGCGCCGGAGACCGTGCGCGTCGTGGTGTCGATCAGCCTGCTCGTGGCCCTGCTGGGCCTGGGCATCTGGCTGTGGAGCCCCAACGAGGCCCACGTCCTGCCGAAGTTCTGGGGCAACGAGTCGTTCGACCTCGTCGGCACCACGGTCACCTACCACGAGCTGTCGGCCTTCGTCGTCGCGGTCGGGCTGGCGATCGGGCTGCGGGTGCTGCTCTACCGCACCCGGGCCGGGATCGCCATGCGGGCCTCGGTCGACGACCGGCCCCTGTCGACGCTCAACGGCGCCCGCCCCAACCGCTCGGCCATGCTGGCGTGGGGCATCGGGGTGGCGTGCGCGGCGATCTCGGGGATCCTCACCGCCGGCCTGACGACGCTCAGCCACACGAGCCTCACGCTGCTGATCGTCAACGCCTACGCCGCAGCGATGATCGGGCGGCTGCGCAGCCTGCCGATGACCTTCCTCGGGGCGATGATCCTGGGGCTCGCCGACCAGTACGCGATCAGCTACTTCGACGAGACCAACACGCTGCTCAGCGACCTGCGCTTCGCCTTCCCGGCGATCGTGCTGTTCGTGGTGCTGATGGTGATGCGCCAGCCCCGACCACGGGGGCACGGGGTGGTGGCGAGCCGCGAGATCATCCCGCGGCCCGGCTGGATCGGGGCGCTGGTGACGGCCGCCTGCTTCGTAGCCGCCGGGTGGTTCATGTCGGAGATCCTGTCCGACCTCGACGCCGTGCTGGCCGCCCGCATCGTCGCCCTGTCGATCATCGCCCTGTCGCTGGTGCCGCTGGTGGGCTTCGCGGGGCAGCTGTCGCTGTGCCAGCTGAGCTTCGCCGGCATCGGGGCGGTGGTGATGGCCCACCACGGCGGCGACGGCAGCCCGTTGGGCCTGGTGTACGCCGCGGTGGTGACCGGGGTGGTCGGGGCGCTGCTGGCGGTGCCGGCGATCCGGCTCGGCGGCTTGTACTTCGCCCTGGCGACGGCGGCGTTCGCGGTGTTCCTCGACCAATGGGTGTTCGGGCTGGCCGACTTCGAGCTCGGCCCGTGGACGATCAAGCTGTTCGGCTCGGGTTCGGTGCCCATCGAGCGGATCGACCTGCCGGGCACCGACACCGGCGGCGGCCTGCTGATCGTGCTGGCGGTCTTCTTCGCGGCGCTGTACCTGCTGGTCGTGGCGATCCGGCGCAGCTCGTTCGGCCAGCGGCTGCTGGCGATGAAGGACAGCCCGGCCGCCGCCGCCACGTTGGGCATGAACCTGACCGCCGTGAAGATCGGAGTGTTCACGCTGTCGGCCGCGATGGCCGGCGTCGGCGGCGCCCTCTACGGCGGGACGCTCGGCTCGGTGGCGCCCAACCGCTTCACCTTCTTCGAGAGCCTCCCGCTGACGCTGCTGGCCGTGGTCGGCGGCATCGGCAGCGCCGCCGGGGCGCTGGTGGCCGGCGTCCTGCTGGGCGGCCTGCCCATCGTGATCGACCAGTGGCCCGCACTGCAGAACATCGAGAAGATCCTGCCCGGCACGATGGGCATCGCCCTGGGGCGGAACCCGAACGGCGTGGTGCAGGACTTGCGCGAGGGCTTCGCTCCGGTGCTGCGCTCCAAGCTGGTCACCGCGTTCACCGTGGTGGCGACGCTGGGGGTGCTGGGCCTGCGGTTCAACGACGCGATCGACGGCTGGGCGTTCGCCGGGGCGCTGGCGGCCGCGATCCTGGTGGGGCCGCTGCTGTTGCGCATCGCGACGGCCCGGAAGGACGTGGCGACCGTGGACCTCGACGAGGTCGACGCCGCAGAGGCTCCCGAGGAGGTCGCCTGGGAGTGGGTCGGCATCGACCGGCCCTTCACCCCCGACGACGCCGCCACCCTCGACCGTGCCCTCGGCCTGGAGACGACGTCATGAGCGTCGCCGGCAAAAACGACAGTGCGCTCACCGTGCGCAACGTGACGGTGAAGTTCGGGGGACACCTGGCACTCGACGACGTCGCCCTCGACGCGGCGCCCGGGCAGGTCACCGGGCTCATCGGCCCCAACGGCGCCGGCAAGACCACGATGTTCAACGTGGTCACCGGACTGCTCGTCCCCCAGCGGGGCGAGGTGCGGCTGGGCGGCGTCGACCTCACCCAGCTGTCGCCCTACCGCCGGGCCCGGCACGGGCTGGCCCGCACGTTCCAGCGCCTGGAGCTGTTCGGGCTCCTGACCGTGCGGGAGAACGTGCAGCTGGCCGAGACGCTGGGCGGCCGCCGGGGTCGCCGCGGCGCAGCCCGTGCCGACGAGCTGCTCGAACGGGTCGGGTTGGACGACGTCGCCGACGTCCGCGCCGACGAGATGCCCACCGGCAAAGCCCGCCTGGTCGAGCTGGCCCGGGCGCTGGCGACCCGTCCCCGGGTGCTGCTGCTCGACGAGCCGGCCTCGGGCCTCGACGAAGGCGAGACCGAGGCGCTGGGCGAGCTGCTCGCCGCCATCGCCCAGGACGGCGTGGCCGTCGTGCTCGTGGAGCACGACGTGCAGCTGGTGATGCGGGCCTGCCACGACGTCCACGTGCTCGACTTCGGGTCGATCATCGCCCGGGGCACGCCCGACCAGGTTCAACGCGACCAGGCGGTGCTCGATGCCTACCTGGGCGCCGGGACGGGGAGCGTGACGTCGTGAGCGTGAACGGGCAGAACGGCGAGGAGACCCTCGTCGAGCTGCGGGGCGTGCGGGCCGCCTACGGGACCATCGAGGTGCTCCACGGGGTCGACCTGCGGGTCGGCGCGGGCGAGGTGATGGCCGTGTTGGGGCCCAACGGCGCCGGCAAGTCCACCACCCTCAAGGTGCTGGCCGGCCTGCACCCGCTGGCCGGCGGCGATCTCCTGGTGGCGGGACGTCGGGTCAACGGTGCCCTGCCGGAGGACCTGGCCCGCGCCGGCCTGTGCCTCATCCCGGAGGGCCGTGGTGTCTTCCCGGGGCTGACCGTGCGCGAGAACCTGCGGATGGCGACCCATCGGGGCATCCCGTTCCGGGCGATCGAGGAGGCCGCCTACGGCCGCTTCCCGCAGCTCCACCGGCGTCGCAGCCAGGTTGCCGGCACCCTGTCGGGCGGCGAGCAGCAGATGCTGGCGCTGGCCCGGGGCCTGGCGACCGATCCGGCGGTGCTGATCCTCGACGAGCTGTCGATGGGGCTGGCACCGCTGGTGGTCGAGCAGCTCTACGCCCAGGTCGCCGACCTGGCGCGCACCGGGGTGTCGGTGCTGGTGGTCGAGCAGTTCGCCAGGGTCGTGCTGGGTGTCGCCGATCGGGCGGCCATCATGGTGCACGGCAGGGTGAGCGACGTCGGCGCACCGCACGAGATCGAATCGAAGCTTTCCACTGCCTACCTGGGTGGCTAAGGGGTTGAAGATGAGTGTCACGATGAACAACGACGGGACGGACGCACGGGTGGAGCAGTTCAAGGCCGAGGTGGCCGGCATGCGCCTGCGCGATCCCGCGACCGGCCTCGACCGGCTGCTGCTGCGCCTCGGCGTGCTCGGCATGATCGGCGGGCCGCTACTGGCCCTCGTCGGTTACTTCCTGTCGCACAGCGCCACGGGCCCGCTGCAGCAGCGCGATGCCATCGTCCAGGCGATCCTGGGCCTGGCGATCACGGTGGCCGGTGCGGCCCTCTACGTGAAGGCGTCGCTCGCCGGGTTCCTCCGCTTCTGGATGGCCCGGTTCGTCTACGAGCAGCAGGCCCAGGCCGATCGCCTGGCCAAGGCGGTCAAGGGCGGCCCTACCGCCTAGATCCTCTGGATCAGCTGCGCTCCATTTGGTACAATTGCCATGTAAGCTTATTAGAGAGGCGGAAGCTGACATGGGGAAATATAGACGTGTATTCGCGTTGTTTAGCGTGATTGTCGTCGCATCTTTGGGGGTCATCGTCGGCACGGCAGTACCTGCCAGTGCCGCTACCACTTGCGGCGGTTCGGCCACCGCATTTGGTGGCGGTCCCGGGGTGGCGTACTCAACGATTGCGCCCAGCGTGACGCAAAACTCACCACACTTCAACTGCGTTCTGGTGCGCAACAACAACAACAATTGGGGAGTGATCGTTCTTCAGATCGCCCTGAGAGATTGCGCCGGCCAGGCGATTGCAGTCGACGGTGACTTTGGTGCTGGCACCGAGCAGGCCGTGAAGAACGTGCAGGCGGTGACCGGCGTGGGCGTCGACGGGAAGTACGGACCGGTGACCCGCAACGCCATGCCGTGGCCGGCCTCGAGCACCACCGGTAGCGGTTGCGTCGTGGGGAACCTGTTCAACTTCCCGAACTGACGGTTCCTTTCCCGATTGCGCAATGCCCTGGCCAGGGGCTCGCCCCCATATGGCCAGGGCATTAGCCTTTCGGCTGATGCAGGGCGTGAGCGGCCGGCGGCGGGACCCTCCTCTCGTCGGTCGCGGTCGGGAGCTGGCCGGCCTGCTAGCGGCGGTCGCCGAGGGGACGGGCCGGGGTGCGCTCGTCGCCGGGCCGCTGGGGGTCGGCAAGACGCGACTGCTCGACGAAGCGGCCGACCTGCTGGCCGAGCAGGGCTGGACGCTGCTCCGGGTGCGTCCCGCTGGGGACGACGCGGCCGCGGCGCCGTTCGGGTCGCTCGGGAGCCTCCTGCCGGCGCTGAGCGACGACCCGGAGCGCTGGGCGCTGGCCGTCCACCGGGGCATCGACCACCTGGTGGCGCGGGCCCGGCCCGGGCGGCCGCTGCTGGTGGCCGACGACCTGCACGGCTTCGACGCCGCCTCGGCGACGCTGGTGCAGCAGGCAGTGGTCGAGCGGCGGCTCCGGCTGCTGGGCGCCCTGCGGACCGGGCCCGACGCCCCCGACGCCGTCACCGCCCTCTGGAAGGACGACCTGGTGGAGCGGGTCGACCTGGGGCCGCTCGAGCGCTCCGACGCCGACGAGCTGCTGGAGGAGCTGGTGGGCGGATCGGTCGACGCCGCCACCCGGTCGCAGCTGTGGCTGTGGAGCGAGGGCAACCCGCGGCTCCTGACCGAGCTGGTGGACGAGACCCGCGCCGAGGGCAGCTGGCACCGTGACGCCGGGCTGTGGCGGCTCGTCCGCGGCCCCGACGACGCCCCCCTCCGGTCGCCGACGCTGGCGGCGATGCTCGCCGACCGGCTGGCCGACGCACCCGACGCGGTGGCCGAGGTGGTCGACGTGCTGGCGCTCTCCGGGCGCCTGCCGGTGGAGGTGCTGGCCACGCTCGTCGGCCACGGTGCTCTGGCCGCCGCCGAGCGGGCCGGCCTCACCACCACCGACGACGAGGCCACCGGGCGGCTCGTGCGGCTGGCCAACCCCTTCTTCGCCGAGCTGCGCCGCACCGATCTGAGCGACGACCGGGTCGGCCTCCTGCGCAACCGCCTGCTCGACGTGTTCGAGCAGCTCGGCCAGATCGCCGCCGCCGACGTGCCGCTGCTGGCCCAGTGGTACGTCGAAGCGGGACAGCACGGCCCCGGCACCGCCGACCTGCTCACCCGGGCGGCCGAGGAGGCGCGGTCGAACGACGACCCCCGCACCGCCGCCGACCTGGCCCGCCGGGCCCGCGCCCTCGGCCATGACGACCGCACCGGCCGC
This sequence comes from Acidimicrobiales bacterium, assembly GCA_035316325.1. Classification (NCBI taxonomy): domain Bacteria; kingdom Bacillati; phylum Actinomycetota; class Acidimicrobiia; order Acidimicrobiales; species Acidimicrobiales bacterium. The sequence continues at coordinate 2,372 of DATHJB010000088.1, read as the reverse complement.
CTGCTGATCTACGCCCTGGCCCGCCTGGGCGCCACCGACGAGCTGGGGCAGGTGTCCGACGAGGTCACCCACTCGGCCGTGTCCGACGACGTGCGGGCCGAGGCGGTGCTCAGCCGGGCCCTGTACATGTTCCAGTTCGCCAACCGGCCCGACAAGGCCGAGGCCCTGCTCACCGACGCCGCTGCCTACCTCACCGACGGGCGCTGGCAGGAGGCGCTGCAGACGCAGATCGCCGGCTTCCGCCTGCAGCGGGGCGACCTGGCCGGCGCCCAGGCCGTGGCCCTGCCGCTGCTGTCGTCGGGCAACCGCAACACGGTGGCCGGAGGCATCAGCGTGCTGTCGCCGCTGCGGCTCATGCAGGGCCATGTGGGCGAGGCGATCGAGCTGGCCGAGCGGGGCCTCGAGCTGGCGCTGCAGATGCTCGCCGACCCCCGGGAGCGGGGCGACGACGACGCCCTGACCGTCGGCGAGTTCCTGTTCCACCAGATCGGGGCCTGGGTGGAGGACGGCAAGGTGCGGGAGGCGGAGACCGCGGCGGGGGCGGCGATCACCGCCCTCGACGACTCGGTCGACCCGTTCACCCGGGCGTTCGTGGCCTTCGAGGTGGGCCGGATCGCCCGGGCGCGGGGTCGTCCCGAGACCGCGGCGCGGTGGTTCCGCGAGGCGTCGGCCGGCTTCGAGAGCATCCGCCGCGACGGCTTCGCCGCCTGGTCGCTGGCGGGGCTGGCGAACGTCCGGGCCGAGGTGGCCGACGTGGAGGGCGCCCGCGAGGCGACCGAGCGCTGCCGCACCTTCACCGCCCACCCGATCGGCCTGGCGGCCGGCGAGCTCGACCGCTGCCTGGTGTGGGCCAAGGTGACGGCCGGGGTCGACCCCGACGAGCTGGTCGCCGACCTCCTGGCGGCGGCGCGGCGGTCGCTGGAGCGGGGCGAGGTGCTGCACGCCGCCCACGCCTTCCACGACCTGGTGCGGATCGGCCGGGCCGGCCACGGCGAGGTGCAGCTGCGGGAGCTGGCCACCCGGTCGGACGGTCAGCTGGTCGAGGTCTTCGCCCGTCACGCCACGGTCACCGTCGCCGGCGACACCGACGGCCTGCGGGCGGTGGCGGTCGACTTCGAGCGGCTCGGCTACGACCTCCACGCCGCCGAGGCCTGGAGCCAGGCCGCCGAGCAGGCCCGCACGGGCGGTGAGCTGCGGCGGGCCATGGCGTCGCACCGGCGGGCCAGCCGCTGTGCCCGGCGCTGCGAGGGCGCCCGCACGCCGCTGCTGAGCACCTGGCCCGACCCGCTCGACCTGTCGCGCCGCGAGCGGGAGATCGCCCGGCTCACGGTGTCGGGCATGCGGCGGCGCGACATCGCCCGCCAGCTGGTGATCTCGCCCCGCACGGTCGACAGCCACCTGCAGCGGATCTACCGCAAGCTCGGCGTCCACGACCGCGAGAGCCTGGCCCAGGCGCTCGACGAGGAGTCCCCACCGGACACATTGCTCGCGTCCGGCTGACGGAGCGGACGGTAGGCAAGCCGGATCGCGTTGCGCGACCACTACTCATGACCCTGGGTACTTGCGCTGGCAAGGTGTGCACAAGCAGATCGGGCTGAAGGACGCTGACGACGACACGTCGCCTCGGTGACGCATCGTGGTCAGGACAATCGTGGTGGGAACCACCGGGGCGAGGGCGGGAGCCAGTCGTCTCGCGCCCTCGGTCCCGACTGATCGGGTGCCACGCGGCGGGCGTGGCACCCGGCAGCAAGTCCGCTCAACCCTTGGGCTCAGACGCCGGCGGAGGCGATCTTCTGGGCCCAGGGGTAGTCGGGCTTGCCGCTGGGGGAGCGCTGCACCCCGGCGACCAGGGTCATCTGGCGGGGGATCTTGTAGCCGGCGAGCCGGGATCGACAGTGGGCATCGAGCTCCTCCAACGTGAGCTCGGTGCCCTCCCGCAGCTGGACGACCGCGGCCACCTTCTGTCCCCAGCGCTCGTCGGGGACGCCCACCACCAGGGCGTCGAACACCGCCGGGTGGGCCTTCAGCGCCCCCTCCACCTCCTCGGGGAAGACCTTCTCGCCGCCGGTGTTCACGCAGCCGGAGCCCCGGCCGAGGAGCGTGATGGTGCCGTCGGCCTCGTGGAGGGCCATGTCGCCGGCCAGCACGTAGCGCTCGCCCTCGGGGCCCTGGACGAACGTGGCGCGGGTCTTCTCCTCGTCCTTGTAGTAGCCGATGGGCATGTTGCCGCGGCGGGCCAGCCGGCCGATCACGGCGGTGCCGGCCGGCAGCTCGCGGTAGTCGTCGTCGAGCACCACGGCATCGCGCGACGGCGCCACCGACGGGCCGCCCTGGGTGCCGCCCAGGTCCTTCTCGGCGTCGGCCGACACCAG